>NZ_SJPU01000004.1 GCF_007860105.1 Allorhodopirellula heiligendammensis | reverse complement strand
GGCGTGTACTGACTCGTGCCCCGCAGGGCAGGCGATGGTTGTCACGGCTCAGGCGCCGGACGATGCCCCGCAGGGCATACTTGGCGTTTCATCCACCCTCGTCTTCAGTCCGGCTTGGTCTCGTAACTTATTTATATCCCGGTGCCCAGGGTGAGAACAAGTGATTTTGGGGCGTTATTGGCACTTTGCAGGTGATAATAAGTGACTTGTTCTCACGTTGCAACCCCTCACAGGGTGGGCCATTGACGCGTTGGCGGACGGTGGCTTCGGGGCGTTATCACCAGCGGAGTCCCCCAGGTGGCCGACCGTTATCGCCAGTGAATCCACCCAGTGGGCTGATCGTCATCACCTTGTGATCCCCTTTGCGACGCAGTGGTCCAGACCCATCGATCATGATTTTTGGTGGTTTTGCTAGCAAATAGCGGCCAAAATTTTTGATGAATCCGCTTGACAGATGCTGTACGTTGAGGGGTTGGTTCAGCGGAATGGCTTCTGTCTTTTCGGTTTCGGATTTGTCTCTTCGTCAATTTGGAAAAGCGTGGAGGTGAGGCGGTCGGTGAGAATCGGCTAGATTTCGAGGGAGTGAGAGCGATGGAAACGTACAGCAAAGTGGGGCGTGCGGACCAGGATCTGAAGTGGGCTCGGATTTGGTTCAAGCAGTTTTCAGTTTTTCATCATCGGCGAGGTGAGGACCAGCGGCCGTTTACGGCGGACGAAGTGGTCGCATTTCTGCGGAATAAGCGTGACGCGAAGGTACCTGCCTGGAAACGGATGAAGATCATCGAGGCACTGATGGCTTACCGACTGCGGGTTCAAAAGCAGGGGGTTGAGGATTTGGTTCCCTTGCAGAAAAAGATGGAGCAGATCATCAAGATCGAGCATGCGAAAAACGGCGGCTTTGATGTAATCGATGGTGTGGCGGGGGTTATTAACCCGCTCGAACCCGACGTCATTCAAGCGTTTCGGCGAGCGTTACGGAGCGACGGCAGGGCCTACGCCACTGAGAAAGCGTACGTGCAAGATTTGAAGACGTTCATGACGGCGCGAGGTCTGACCTGCTTGGCGGATTTCGAAACGATTGGGGACCAGGATGTGGAGGCCCATCTGTCCGATCTCGCGGTAGACGGCAACGTGGCTCCGAGCACGCAGAACCGAGTGTATTACGCGATGGTCAAGTTTTTTAAGTTGGTTTTAAAGCAGGATATGGGTCGGATCGAGGCAATCCGCGCGAGCAAGGGAACTTTCGTGCCGACGGTGCTCGGTGTGGAGGAGGTTTCCAGCGTGTTCGCTGGGTTGCGCGGCGTGTACTTGGTAATCGCCCATTTACTTTACGGGTGTGGGATGCGGATCAGTGAGGCGATGCGGTTGCGGGTCAAGGATATCGATTTTGCGAACAAGCAGATTGAGATCCGGGATTCCAAGTTCGGCAAGAGCCGGTTGGTGCCGATGCCAGACAATTTGATCGCGCCCTTGGAGCGATGGGTGGCATCGCGTGAAGTGCTCCATCGGCACGATGTTGCCGACGGGATCGCCTCGGTATGGTTGCCGTTTGCGTTGGACCGGAAGTACCCCAACGCGCATCAGGAACTGGGGTGGCAATTCCTGTTTGCTTCGAATCGGCTGTCGCGCGATCCGCAGACCGGGCGACTGCATCGACATCACCTTCACATGGATAACTTTGCACACCATTTACGGCGAGCGGTGCAGGCGGCGAGATTGTTTAAGCATGTGACGAGCCATACTTTTCGGCACTGCTTTGCAACGCATTTGTTGTGGCAGGGTACGAACATCCGTGAGATTCAGCAGTTACTCGGGCACAACGATGTGAAGACGACGGAGATTTACACGCATGTTCGCAATCCGCAGGAGTCTGGATTGGTCAGTCCGCTGGATCGGCTATTGGGGACGGTGGGCTGAAGCAGAATTAAAAGGGAAAAAGAGATGGCAATCGCGACTTTGCCTGATCGTCTTCAGTCGGCTGACGTAGCGGCGGCCAGAAACCGATAGTGCAAGGCCACTCGCTCTCAATCGTCTGTACTTGCTCATTCGTCGTCATCAACAATCTGGACGCCGTCAATTTGAACCACAAAGAGGGTCGCGTCTCCATCGTAAATTTCAGACGTGAAGGTGACGGCGTTCAACGCTGCGATTCTCTTAAATCGAGCAAACGCCTCGCTTTCCATAGCGTACTCGCCGCACGATCCCCCGTAGTCGTGCATGATGTCGTCAAAGGTAACTTCGTCGATCCGGCAATCATTCGCGTCGCCGTGTCCATAGATCAGAAAAGCACCGGCGCTGCTCTGAGAGTCTGCGATGAAGCAAGCATTCTCATTGTATTGGTAACAGTCTTCGAATTTCTCGAGGACGCTATACCCGACAATCGCCTCTGATTCCTTGCGTTTCATATCTTTTCCTGTCTTCGTCGAGGCGATCTGTCAAAGCAGCTGGTTTTGGAAGCCTCACTGCCGGATGCACCTTCGGTTCGGTCGGTGACACTGCCGGAGTTATCACCGATTTAAGAGGACAGCAGATCACCGATCGCTCCAGCGGCAATGATTATGAGGGAGGCGAGCCCGCAGGTCAAGCTTTTTGCGGAACGCGTTGACGTCGCTACTGTCATGTTAAGAAATTTGCCAATATGTGCCATCAACACTTACGACGAGATGACGGTCGCCGTGGACTAGACCGCCTCGATGCACGTCCTGGATAGTTTCGGATTTTGGCCTGAGTTAACCGCCCGTCAGCAATCATTCATCGACACCGGCAGGTGGACCAGTTGGCGAGGGCTGGAGGTGCAGGCACCGCCGCCGCACGAAGGCTCTGGTTAAAAGTGTGATCAACATTCATTGTCACTCACCGACCACAGGTTTGTCTGCCCCACAACATGAACGTCGCTTCATCATGGTTCGCCACGACGACGGAGCTGTCGCTGATCGGTCAGGTGGTTGCGGCATGTTGTTCGGGGAGCGTCGACGGGCAGCACGATGAGATGTGCAGTTACCCAAGCTCCTAAAAAGTGGGATTGGACTGGTGCACCTCACCTGCCATCCTCAGCTACCGAATCGGTCCGTCGCTGCGCCGTTTGGCGAGTTGTACGCGTCATAGGCGGCGGTACCACTTCGAGCAGATCCTGCTTCGATGTGGCCAGAGTGTCGCAGCTTGCTTCCTTCCTTAGCCGTCGGGCCAAATCCGCTCTCGATCGCCTGCTCGGCGACACTTTCGCGGGTCGCTCCGACTTTCTCGATGACGTGTCACCGTCGCCAACCAATTGAAACTCAACCGAGCCGCGGCCATGGTCGAGCGAAGTCGTTCACTCGCCGATCGACACCGTCCGGATGGGTTTGAAATCCGGATTTTAAAACCTGGCTCAGTTGATCGACGGTTCGCCGTTGACGCGGCGACAAGTCTTTGACGCCCCATCGGTCTGCTGATAGATTCCTGAGCGACTCGCCGACAGACACCGACCTCTGGCCCAGGACCGCAGGCGATCCATGGACTCAGACGTAGCGACGGCGACAGGAACCGCGTTCTTAGCCGCCAGCCTCAATGAAAGATCAAGCAGTGCCGACAGGTGACAGCAAGACTTGATCACGGCACCCGTCCAGTCCGTGTCATCGGAAATGCTCCGCGAGGGATCAATTTCATAGAGATCCCGATAAATCCTGCAGATCGCGTCCTTCTCTTCACGAATGGGAAGAATAAGATCGGTGCATATCGTTCGTTCACATTTACAACCACGATCGACTTCATAGTGCGATCGGTTAATAGCGCCGCAGAGCCAAATCTTTCCAGCAATTGAAGGGATTTCAGTGGATTGAGTCATTGTGGACATCGATGGCCAACCAAGTTTCTGTTTTTATGATACACTTGTATCATAAAAAGCGTCTCGCAAGTTGTCAAAGGTCACCCCATGCCAAAACGAGTTAGCCATCGCGAGCGTCGATGCGAGATCATTGACGCGCTATTGCAGACCGCAGGGGAAGAAGGGCTGCACGCTGTGTCGATGCGTACGGTTGCCGCGAAGGCAGGAGTCTCGTTACGTCAGGTCCAGTTCTACTTCGGTGACAAAGCAAGCTTGATGCAGTCTGCCCTTGAGAGGCTGGAAGAGCTGAGCCATGCCAGATGGGAGCAACGCAAGCAACAGTTGCCGCAAACTCCAACGGTCCGCCAGCACCTTGAGGCATTCCTTGAAGAAGCGCTTCCCACGGACGAGGAGAGTCGTCTCTTTCAGCGTGTCTGGTCTGCTTACGCAATTCTGGCGATGAACGACCAGGAGCTGGCGAAGAAACCTTTCGTCGAAGGGCCCAAACGCCTGGAAAAACAGCTTGCGACGATATTTGCAAGCGGACAGGAGCGTGGAGAATTGCTCGAGTCTATCGCACCTCTGATCGAGTCTGCACGCTTGCTGGCGTTGAATCACGGCTTGGGGATGAGCGTTTTAGTTGGGCAGCGAACGCCAAAGCAAGCGATGGCGATTTTGCACTACCATCTTGATTCCATCTTCAAGGACTGACGGGAAAGTGCTTGAAAACCACCGCCACAGTTCGGTTGGATAGCGGTTCAAACGAACCCCTAAGTCTCACTGTCTCGGACCATGGCTGTCTCTAAGCTATTGCTCGGAAGCTACTTAACGAGTCCAAATTCCTTTGTCACTGTCAAGGCTCAGTCGGTGGCAATTGGCGCGCTCCACGCGTCGCGGTTGCCCACAACGCTGCCCAATGATGGACGTCACAACTCAGGAGATCGCTTCACTGATGCGACGTACGATCTAACCGAAGCTGTTGAAGTCGTGGACGCGTTCCGTGCGGTCGACTGACATCGGCAAGACGCCTGAGTCGAAATAGGCGCGCTGCGATGTGCCTAAGAACAAGTCTGTCTCGCAGTAGCCAGGAAACGAGCACAACTGTAGTTGGCGGAGGGATTCTGGGCGGTACTATTCCTGCTTGATGAAGACCAACGAGATGTAAGCGTCAAAGCATCGTTTGATCTCAGGCGTTTTTGAGGATCTTCGGTTTACCACCACACGGTAAATGCCGTCTCTTGACGCCCGCCGGTGCATGTAATACCATAAGTTACATGATACGCGATAGCAAACTTTCTGGCGTGCTTCACATCCTGCTCCACCTCGCTGAGCGTGATGGGCCTGTCACGTCCGAGGACCTTTCAAAGATGATGAACACCAATCCGGTGGTAGTGCGCCGCACCATGGCAGGACTTCGGAAGCAAGGCTATGTGCAATCGGAAAAGGGGCATGGCGGGGGATGGAGGCTTTCGTGTGATCTGGCAGACGTAACGTTGCGGCATATCTACACAGCCGTAGGCAGTCCTTCCCTACTTGCGATCGGAAATCGCACCGAGTCACCAGAGTGCCTCGTTGAACAGGCAGTCAACGCGGCACTGCAACAAACTTTTGATGAGGCCGAAGAACTTCTGCTCAGCCGACTTGGCGATGTAACACTCGCCAAGTTAATCGCCGACTGCCGTGCCCGCATCGTTGCGCATGGCCGTCAAAGCAAATCTAGAGAGGATACTCATGGATGAGGAAAAAAGCTTCGCTGAGAACGCGTTCTCCAACACCTATGCAGTCGCACGTTACACCGAAGGGCCGCCGCGGTTCGTGCCGGGATTTTCTGACATGCAGCGGATGGTGTGCTGGCTCTTGGCAGAGCGAGTCCCGGAAAATGGTCGCGTCCTCGTAATCGGGGCAGGCGGCGGATTGGAGCTGAAAGTTTTTGCCGAGGCTCAGCCGAGCTGGTCTTTTGACGGAGTTGATCCGTCAAAAGAGATGCTGACGTTGGCCGAACAAACCATGGGGCCAATCGCATCACGCGTTCAACTGCACCACGGCTTGATTGACGTTACGCCTGATGGCCCATTTGATGCAGCAACTTGCATCCTGACGATGCACTTTGTCGAGCGCGAAGAACGTCGGCGAATGGCGTGCGAAACTCGCAGACGGCTGAAACCCGGCTCACCGCTCGTTGTGGCTCACCTGAGCATTCCTCAAGGTGATGGAGAACGGGCTGTGTGGCTGTCGCGATACGCAGCCTTCGCGGTCAGCTCCGGTGTCAAATCCGAAAACGCGAATAAAGCTCGCGAAGCAGTCGAGTCCCAGTTGTCGATTCTCACTCCCCAAGAGGACGAGGCCATTCTGCGAGAGGCTGGATTCTCAAACGTCAGCCTGTTCTACGTCGGCTTCGCTTTTCGTGGCTGGGTGGCTTATGCCTAAACGGATCAGAATGAGCAAGGCAGTTTTGCGTTCTGGGTGCGTGTGCCCTCGGCACTGATCCACGTCTCGTATGCCAACACCGGATGAAGTTCCGCATCGTTTTTGGACCGTGAAGTTGACCAAACGCAAGAGCAGGTTCCTCGCGCCATTCCTATTGGCACTGGTTTTGTGCTTGTCTTATGACTCGACTTGAATATGGCGTATGCCCTGGCAGGAAACGTGGGCCGTTATTGGTCGGCGTCGCAGCACAAGGTAAAAACTGACGTTTGCCCACTCCGCTGCTCCTCGTCGCCAACCGGGCATCTTAGCGGCGATGACAATTGCATCGGCTTCACACTTATTTGTGCATCGCAGTTCTTGACAGGTAAGCATGCACTTACGTATTCTAAGGGTATGCCTGCGACGATCAAAACTGCCGATACCGATGTTTTTGCCGCCATCAGCCATCCGGCACGTCGCCAAATGCTGGACGCACTCATTGAGGCCGAACGCCCGGTGAATGCGATTGCCGAACAGTTCGAGATGAGTCGGCCTGCGGTTTCCCAGCATCTTCGCGTGCTCTTAAACGCTGGACTTGTTACGGAGCAACGACACGGCCGAGAGCGTCGGTACCGGTTGGCTCCTGATCGGCTAGCCCCCGTGCGGGACTGGATTGCGCACTACGAACAGTTCTGGGACAAGCATCTTCAGCGACTACAAGAGCATGTGATGAAAGGAGACGAAAAGTGAGCCAAACCATCCACCGTGAGATTCTGTTTCCGAAGCCGCCAGAAGCGGTTTGGAAATCACTCGCCAGCAGTGCTGCACTGAGCGAGTGGTTATACCCAAATGATTTTGAGCCACGAGTCGGGCATCAGTTCACATTCGAAGTGCCGCCCAAACCCGAGGTTGGATTTGAAGGGTTGTGCGTGCATTGTGAAGTGCTCCAGTGTGACGAGCCAAATCGGCTCGTGTTTTCTTGGGAAGGGGGGGCACTTGTCGGGACGCAGGTCAGTTTCAAGCTTGAGCGGGAAGGGGGCGGCACGCGGCTGGTCTTTGAGCATTCCGGATTTAATGTTGCAGAACCGTTTGGCAAACAAGCTCTTCAGGGAGCGAAGCATGGATGGTCAGAAATGCTCAACAAGCTCACCGAAATAATACTGGACAGCAAAGGGGAAGCTACATGAACATCTTTCTATGGATTCTTCAAATCCTCATGGCGCTCCATACCTTAATGGGGGCAGTTTGGAAGTTTTCAAATTCAGTTGAAAAGACAATGCCATCGCTTAAAGCTATTCCGAACGGAATGTGGCTAGCGATGGGAGGCATTGAAATCCTCGTAAGTATTGCTTTGGTCATTCCACTGTTCTACAAGCCTTTCGCTATCTTAGCTCCGGTTGCGGCAATTTGCATCGCAGTAGAAATGTTGATATTCACGGCCCTTCATTACTCCTCCGGTGACTCGACATTTGGTCCAATGATTTATTGGATCGTGGTCGCTGTGATTTGCGGATTCATCGCATACGGTCGTTTGGTATTGGTGGGGTGAAGAGGTGATTACCGACATCGAGATGTATTTTGAGAAAGGGTGTGGACGCTGCAATCGCTTTGCCACTCCCGATTGTTCGACGCGGCAATGGAGCCAGGGGCTCAATGAACTTCGGCACATTTGCCGTGAGTCTGGTTTGGTGGAAACGCTCAAATGGGCGCATCCATGCTATATGCACGCCAGTCGCAACATCGTGATTCTCGGCGCCTTGCGCAGCGAATTTCGCCTGAGCTTTTTCAACGCGGCTCTAATGAAAGACCCCAAAAGTGTTCTGGAAAAGCAAGGGCCCAATACCCGGTACCCTGACATGATCCGGTTTACGAACAATGCTCAAGTGCCGTTAATGAGGTCGACAATCCATTCCTATTTAGACGAGGCAAAAGGGTATGCAGAGGCAGGAATCAAGCCGCCTAAAGAGCAGAACACACTCGAGTTACCGGATGAGCTTGTCGATGCATTGGAAGCCGACTCGCTGCTTGCCGAGGCGTTCCATGCGCTGACTCCAGGCAGACAAAAAAGCTACGTGATCAATCTCAATTCAGCCAAAAAGGCCGAAACCAGAAGGTCCCGAATTGCAAAATTTCGAGATAAGATACTTGCTGGAAAGGGAGCATTGGATCGGTGAGCCATGACTTCAGCGAGAAAGTCCAGAACATCCAACGCCGATTGTGGGGATATTCGAAGTCAGGATGACGGGAACTTTAAGCTGAGTCATTGACGAGAGGTGAAATGGGGCTTGGTCAAGCACCGTCCTGATCAGCACTCTCGGAATATCCTTGCCGGGATGGATTCGGCGCAACCGTTGAAATGTTGTCAGACACCTTTGCGAGCGAAACTACCCGTGCTTTGAAGCTGAAAGAAACTCCAATGGAACCGGCTCTGATTTCGCCAGAGACCCGCCTTTTCGCCAATCGGTCCAACGGCAATTCACAGCGCCCACGCAAGGTTTAAGAAGTGACCATCGAGTCCAACAAGCAAGCTGTTATTAGTAGCGATTCCACATGAGTCAACGTTAATCCTTTCGCGGCTAGGCGATGCGATGTTCAAGTCCTGTCCTCTGTTTTACCGGTCGGGTTCCAATCCGGTTGCTATGCAGTGGGCCCCGAAAGCATTACGATTAAGGCGGCCGGTAATGCCGAACAATGTGTTGCAGTGATACTGAGGCAGGCCGCGCCGCTTGTCGGAGTTCAGAGATTCCTCCGCACCCCCTGTCGCCTAGCATTGGCGGACGGAGATGGAGGCATTGATCAGCAGGTCGCATGATGACGCGGACAATCCAACCACCGAAATCCTTGCGTCCGCTCACCCCCGATGATCGGCTGAGGCACATTCCGTATGGGTTCCGGCATTCGAGCGCGACGCACGGCTGGAATGGTCTACGAGTTGAATACAACACACGGCAGCCTGCGAGTGACTTCGTTCACCCGCCTCTCGAATGTCTGATGCTCGTCCTCACGGGCGAGATCTTTCCGGAGCGTACTGATCACTGTTGCGATAATGAGCGGTACACCGGGGACGGCTTGCCCCACGCCGTGAATCTTTTGCCGCCCGGGATCGAGAGCCGATGGCGGTGGCGTAACACAGGCGACTTAACCGACTCGACCCATTATCAGTTGTCCCCGGCTTTGATCTCCAAAGTAGCGGAAGAGGCGTTCGATCTTGACCCGGCCCGCATTCAGTTTCCAGTACGCTACTACGACCAATCGAGCCCGGAGGTAGTCAAGACCCTCACGGCGCTTCGCCACGAGCTGGTTACCGGCGGTCAGGGCGGGCGTCTGTGTGCTGAGTCGCTGGCGAATGTGCTGGTCGTCCAACTGATTCGACAAATCTCCAACAGGCAGGGTTCGGGTGAGGGCATCCGCGGGGCAGGCGGCCGTCTGCCGCGACATGCCTTGCGGGCGATCGAGGAGTACGTCCACGCCCATCTGGACCAGAACATCGCCCTGGCCGACCTTGCCGGTGTCGCCCACCTGAGCGAATTCCACTTCGCTCGACTGTTCAAGCAGACGACTGGCCTGCCGCCGTATCAGTTCGTCATCCATCAGCGCGTCGAGCGCGCCAAGCGACTCATCACCGCAGGGCAGCTCTCGCTTGTTCAGATCGCCATCGAGGTAGGCTTCAGCGACCAAAGCCAACTTACCCGACATTTCAAACGGGTCGTTGGCGTCACCCCCAAGCGATTCGCCTGAAGACGGCAAGAATCGCCAAAGAGTCAGCAAGAACCTCCGATACTCTCCTGCTGCTGCCATCTATTCTGTTTTTCAGACATCGCGGAGTCGCGGTTCAGAACAGAGTCCTCATTCTTCAGGAGCAAATTATGACCCAAGTTAATCAGTGGATGATCGACCCGGACGATACGGTGATGCTGCTCATCGACCACCAGAGCGGGCTGTTTCAACTGGTCAAGGACATCGAACTTCCCGTCCTGCGGTCCAACGTTATTGCCTTAGCGAAAGTGGCCCGTCTCGCCAAGGTTCCGACCTTCACGACAGCGTCGGTTCCCGACGGACCGAATGGCCCGCTGATTCCCGAAATCCACGAGCAGAACCCGGAGGCGGTGTACATCCCGCGGACGGGCCAAGTCAACGCCTGGGACAACCTACCGTGGGTTGAAGCCATCGAGAACACGGGTCGCAAGACGCTGCTCATTGCCGGTACGCTGACGAGCGTCTGCATGGCGTTTCCCGCAATCAGCGCTGTCGCCGCAGGGTACAAGGTCTTCTGCATCATCGACGCTTCGGGCAACCACTCCCAAATGGCCACCGACTCGACGCTCGCCCGCATCGCGCAGGCTGGAGCGATACCGATCGACACGTTCGCGGTACTAGGCGAACTGATGAGCACCTGGAACCGCCCCGATGCGAGGGACTTCGCGGCAGTCATGGTCGACCTCGTGCCGCACTACCGGGCGCTGATGGAGAGCTACGACAAGGCACAAAGCGTGCAACGCGACGGGCACGAAACCGAGCTTGATAAGTTCGAGGCCGGCGCGGGCGAAGAAGTGATCCACGCTCGCTGAGCTAGCGATGACGCCGAACCTGGCCCATGCACCTGATCGGCGGGGCAGGTTCGCTTTTGAAGTCCATCGTTGCTTTGCGGCCCTGGTTGCCCAGCTAGTTTGTTTATCGTTACACAGAAAAGAGCATCGTGATGAAAGCGATCATACTCAATTCATTTGGGGGCCCGGAATCGTTCGAGCTTTGTGACGTCCCCAAGCCCGTTCCGCATGCGGGGCAAGTCATGGTCCGGGTCCATGCAACCTCCATCAACCCGTTGGATTACCAGGTTCGACGCGGCGATTATCAGGACCTGGTGCAACTGCCGGCCATTACAGGACACGACGTGTCTGGCGTAGTCGAAGCAGTCGGCGCGGGTGTGACGACCTTCTCTCCTGGGGACGAAGTCTGGTACACCCCACAAATATTCAACGGGTCCGGAAGCTATGCCGAGTACCACGTTGCCGCCGAAAGTATCATTGGAAAGAAACCTGCCTCGTTGAGCCATCTTGAAGCGGCAAGCCTGTCCTTGGTTGGCGGAACGGCGTGGGAAGCACTGATCGTGCGTGCGGTGCTAAGAGTCGGCGAAAGCATCCTGGTACACGGCGGCGCAGGAGGAGTCGGTCATGTGGCGATCCAGCTCGCGAAAGCGCTCGGAGCGAAGGTGTTTACGACCGTGCGTGAAGCAAATGCCGAGTTCGCACGAAGGATGGGGGCTGATGTCATCATCGACTATCAAAAGGAGAACTATGTCGATTGCATCATGCGGGAAACGAGTGGCCGAGGAGTCGATGTTGTGTTTGATACCATCGGCGGCGACGCTTTGTCACGCAGCCCCGACGCGCTGGCTCAACTTGGCCGCGTTGTCACGATCGTGGACACGGCGCTGCCACAAAACGTCATTCAAGCCTGGGGCAAGAACGCGAGTTATCACTTCGTTTTCACAAGACAAAATCGGGGCAAGCTTGAAGAGTTGAGTGCATTGATCGAGCGCGGTCAGCTGAAGCCACACGTGGGCGCGGTCTATCCGCTCGCCGACATTCCGCTCGCACATGCGCGCCTTGAGAGTTCCAACAACGGTGTGCAAGGAAAGATTGCGATTGCAATCGACGATCGGATTCGCCAATCCATGGAGTAACAAAGAGAGAAGGCGTTCACGGTGACATATTCGGAGCCGAGCTGAAACGATCGACCTGTTCAGTAGGGTATTACGAACGCAACTTCTCATGCATTTCGCGGAGGCTCCGAGTCAAATCCCCTCCACTATGAGGCCGCGGTAGACTGCGCCACGGAAACGGTGCTGAGCGGCTTCTTGGTAGGCAGGGCTGTCGTACCAAACGCGGGCCTCCTCCATCGTCGGAAACTCTGCGATGACGACGCCTTCGACGTCTGGTCCCTCCAACGTTACATAAGAACCATACGCGGCCAAAGGCTTAACTGGATGCCCCTCCATGGCTACAGGTGCTTTCTGCCAATACGTCTCCAACTCCGACTTGTCGAGCGTCTTTTCACGAATGAATACGATGTAGGCGGACATGGTCTCTCCTCGTTGATTGTTGCTGATGGGTGATAAGTTATCGGTGCCGTTTATCGCAGTCCGCCGGATGCAAGGATCACTTCGCCGGTCAACCAGCACGCATCGTCGGACGCGAGGAAGGCAACGACTTTGGCGATGTCCGGTGGTGTTCCGATGCGGCCGAGCGGGGTCCTGGCTACCAGTTGCTGTTCGAAGTCACTGCCCGTTCCATATAACCCGGCCGATTTCGTCCCTTCGCTTAGCGTCGCACCAGGATTGACCGAGTTGACTCGGATGCCACGAGGGGCCAGTTCCTTCGCGAGCACTCTGGTAATCGCATCGAGAGCACTTTTGCTCGCGGCGTATATCGAATAGCCGGGCGGGCACATTTTCGATGCACCGGAACCGATGTTGATAATGCTGCCGCCGTTTTCACCGAAGCGAGGCAACGATTCCTGAATCACCATCAACGGGCCAAGCACATTGGTGTTGAACTCACGATGAAATTCGTACTCGGTGACTTCCTCAAGGTTCATTGGCTGATAGACGCCGGCGTTGTTCACCACGATATCGAGCGACCCGCAGGCGTCGGTGACTTCTGCCAGCATTCGACGCAAGTCGTCGGAATTTGACACGTCACCCTGGATCGAAATGGCCTGACCGCCGGATTCCTCGATCTTCTCAGTCACAGCGTTCGCACCGGTTTTGTCCCGGTGATAGTTGACGGCGACAACCGCTCCGGCGGCTGACAGTTCCTTGGCGATGGCGGCCCCGATCCCCTTCGACCCACCGGTCACCACAGCGACTCGGTTCTTCAGTTTCAACATCATTTGCGTCCTCTAAACCAGAAAGAAGTTGTCTCTCAATGGCATAGACGCGCCACGTAAACGACTGTGACAGTTCGGTGAAAAAAGTTTTCAATCCAAGTCCAGCGTCGCGCGAACTTCTGGCAGATCGAGAAATCGCCGCAGGCGCCGGGCTTGCTCCGCAGGTTCAAGAAACGGGTGATCTCGGTAGATCGCGGTAAAGGATCGATCGGCGACATTGTCGATCTTGCGAGCCATTCCCTGCGCGACGTCGCCAATCCGCTGAAGGTGGCTCGTCGCAAAAAGCAGGTTGTTGGGATCTACGTGCCCTGCGTCGATGAATCCCCTTGTCTTCCGGGGA
Organism: Allorhodopirellula heiligendammensis; assembly: GCF_007860105.1. NCBI lineage: Bacteria > Pseudomonadati > Planctomycetota > Planctomycetia > Pirellulales > Pirellulaceae > Allorhodopirellula > Allorhodopirellula heiligendammensis. The sequence goes on along the minus strand of NZ_SJPU01000004.1, from coordinate 264,419 downwards.
CAACGACAGGGATTGTTTGCGTTGACCAGACCGCATTGCTGATTCATGAACTGGTGCAGATCACGGCGTGCGCGGGAGAGACACTGCCGGAAGTTGGCAGTCGTCATTTCCATGACTTCGCTGCCGACGGTGTCGCTCACGCCGATGATTTCGCCCAGCGTGAAGATCAATCGCTGCCGCCGTTCCAGGCACAGCAGCATTCCCGTCGTGCAGGCTACTTTGGTTTCTTCAACCAACAGCGGCACTTCCACCGGCACGCTATTGGGATCGGGCAGATCGAGATCCGGAGTCCCGTTGATCGCGTCGGCATAGGTGGAGAACGTTAAAGTTGCCTTCTCACCGCCGCGACGTTTCATGCTCAAAACGTGGTTCGTCGTGATGCGGTAGAGCCACGTGCGAAATTGGCTGTCGCCACGAAACGTGCTGAGTCGAGTCACGACTTTGATCAGCACTTCCTGCGTTACCTCCTCCGCGTCATGAGGCTCAAATACCATGCGGACGGCGATGTTGTAGATCCATGCCTGATGCCGCAGAATCAGCTTCTCAAGGGCCGAACGATCACCGTCATTGGCTTGGAAAACCAATTGGGCATCCTCAGGATCACCAATCGCCGCGTCTTCAGAGAAAGGGTTGTACATCGAAGTCCTCAACGGTCTCGAACAGAAGCCATTCTACGCGAACATAACTCGCGCCTTCGACTTGGACGCATTCCGGCGACGACTGTGACAGAATGAAGTGGCTTCCCACGCACCGCAAGGATGTAGGCGCTGGACATGTCCATCGCAACTGCTTCGATGCGATGCCGCCAACGGCCCAGTCGTTTCCAAAAAGGTACCAGCGAACCGGCCGATTTGCCTTCCCCCACGAAGATAATCGCACCGCTGTCCAGGTCCATCACTAGCGTCACGTAGCGGTGACCTTTGCCAATGCAGATCTCATCGATGGCGATTCGCCGTACGTCTTTCAGGGAAGGATTGGCAAATCGCCGCTGGAGGTCCGTCTTTTTGATTTCTTTGATCACATCCCAGGTAACGCCAAGCAGATCAGCAACGTCCTTTATCGTCATGCTTCGAGTTAACTGCAAAGCGTATTTCCCCCAGCCCTTGGTGTAGCTTCGGCGGGCGTCGGCAAAGTCAATTTGGATTTGGCGAACGGCCCCGCAATCATGGCACTGCACGCGAGGCAAGGAGGCGACGACTACGGTCCGTTCTAGGCCGATCGGAGAAGCTCGAAATTCTCGTTGCCCGAGCCCTCGACGGATCACGTTCCGGCTATCGCACGATGGACAGCAAATCGCCTTTTCGCTTGGCTGGACATGGAACCGTATAACGCCTCCGGTGGGCTCGATTCGAGTCTGCCGGTAGCCACGAATGCCGAAAGAGTGATACAACAAGGAGGTGGACATGTACGTTCCTGCAAAGAAGATGTGAGAATTCTCTTTGAAGGATGGCATGTCCACACTTTTTTATCCATCCGTCGTAACTTCCGCGACTTCAAACCCGGCGCACGCTTCCGGCGGATGAGCCTATTTTCTTGGTGATTCGGAAGCAATCTGACATGATACAGGCATCTCATCGACGATTCCACAAAGTCGGACGGTGCGTTCGCACACGGTGCGACACCACTCTTGCTCAAGTAAGGCATAGACTGGTAACTTGACCACCACCTCTGGCATGCAATGAAATTGTTCCCCTCGGCAATTCAGCTTCCATCGAGATTTGAAATAAGGCACTGGTATGAATCGTTTCTTTTTGTCTTGGTTCACACTGTCATTCGTGCCGTTGGTTGCGAGCAGCGGATTTTGCCAAGATTCACCCAAGTTCGATCGATCGGTACGCGTCGCTGAGAACTTTGAACCATCGATTCCGCATGACGAGCAGGAAGCGGCGGTTAAAAAACATCTGAATGAGCTGAAAAAGAAGTTTGGTAAGCGCCCCAACATCGTCTGGTTGATCGTGGACGACATGGGCTACGGTGATCCCGGCTGTTATGGCGGGGGTGCAGTTACTGGTGCCGCGACTCCAAACATCGACCGCTTGGCCGCAGAGGGATTGAAACTCACCTCCTGCTACGCGCAGCAGACCTGCACGCCGACGCGATCTGCGATTCTCACGGGGCGGCTGCCCATGCGAACGGGCCTTACTCGTCCAATACTGGCAGGTGACAAAGTCACAACGAATCCGTGGGAAGATGAAGTATCGCTCGCGAATTTGCTGAGCGAGGCCGGCTACTTCACGTTGCTGACTGGAAAATGGCACGTCGGCGAAGATGAGGGAATGCGACCGCATGATGTTGGGTTCGATGAGTTCTACGGCTACTACCCGGCCCAAAAAGAGATTTCACAGCGTATCGACTCACGACGATTTCCCGGGCTAGTTCTAGATCCGCAACGACTTGCTGCTTTTGAAGGAGTCGGCCCCGACGACCATCTAACACACGGTTTTAAAGATGGTGAAACCAAACGACTAGCCCAGATCAAGTCGATCGAGGACATGGGCAGAGCTGACAAGGTTTTGGCCGATTTCACCATCGAGCAGATCAGACAACTGACAAACGAAGACAAACCGTTCTTCATTGAGCACTGCTTCATGAAAGTGCATGCGGACAACTTTCAAAATCCAGACCTCGGTTCGCTAAGTGAAAGTAAATATCCGTATAAGGAAGGTGTCGCTGAAGTCGATTTGCACGTTGGCAACATCGTCAAAGCGCTAGAATCAGCCGGGGTATTGGAAAACACTCTCGTCTTCTTTACATCAGACAATGGACCGCAGATGGACGCATGGCCTGATGGCGGTTACACGCCGTTCCGCGGCGCGAAAGGAACCACGTTTGAGGGAGGTGTCCGCGTGCCCGGTATTGCCTATTGGAAAGGAACCATCAAGGCAGGACGAGCCAGCAATTAAGGATTCGACTTGATGGATCTCTTTGGCACTGCGCTTACATTGGCCGAGGTCTCGACGGACAAACTTCCAAACGATCGATACTACGATTTCGTCGATCAAACATCTTTTCTGCTTCATGACGACGGAGTCTCGAATCGCGAGGCAGCCTACTTCTGGTGGGGCGCGGAATTGATGGCGATTCGAATGAAGGAATACAAGGCCCATCTCAAGGTCGTTCTTCCACAATCGACACACATGCACATCGACCTGTCGCTAGTTCACGACGTCGGGCTCTCACCATGGTTTTTCAACTTGCACCTGGACCCGAAAGAAGAAATGCCAGTCGGCCATCGCTTAGACCCTTGGTTGGCCAGCGTTCTTGGGAAGTTGAAGTCGCACGGTGCAACGTTCAAGAAGTACCCTCCTAAACGGGTTGGACTCTGAGTCTCCAAGTCGAATTTTATTTCTTGCGAATCGATCGTCATGCCTTGTTCGCCAGACTGAGATGATCGGCAATCACCGCCGAGTGGAATTTCCAGCAACGGTTACCGACTTGCCGTTTGTTAATAACGACCAAACATAAGTATCAGCAAACTGAAATGATGAGAATTCTACTCTTCGCCTGCACGCTGAGTTTACTCGCAGCAATTCAACCGAAACTGCTTTTCTCGCAGTCGCCTCCGGACGACGGATCCGTTCTTCCGTTTCCGCCGCAAGAAATGGAAAGCGTAACGAAACCTCGGCTGCAAGATTCAAAAATGCAATGGCCCGAGCCCGCGCAACGACTACCGAAGGACGCACCTAACATTCTAGTCATTCTCGTCGATGACGTTGGCTTTGGCATCTCGGAGACTTTCGGTGGTGAGGTCCACACGCCGACGATGTCGAAACTGGCCGACGAAGGACTACGTTACAACTGCTTTCACACCACTTCGATCTGTTCACCCACTCGAGCGTCTTTGCTGACGGGCCGCAATCACACGCGAGTGTCTTCGGGAACCATCGCCGAGCGAGCCGTTGCCTTCGATGGCTACACGGGTGTCATCTCCAAGGACGCTGCAACGTTCGCGGAAGTGTTAAAGCAGTACGGCTATCACACTTCTGCATTTGGAAAATGGCATAATACGCCCGCGACAGAAACGACGGCGATCGGTCCCAAAGATCGTTGGCCCAACGGGTATGGCTTCGAATACTTTTATGGGTTTTTGGCCGGCGAGACATCGCAGTGGGAGCCTCGGTTGGTCGAAAACTATGACGCCGTCGAACCGCCCAGAGACGATCGCTATCATCTCACCGAAGACCTGACAAACAAAGCACTGGCTTGGGTCGATGATCAACAAGCGTTTGCACCGGACAAGCCCTTCTTGATGTACTGGGCATCAGGCGGAGTCCACGGCCCGCATCACATTTTTCCGGAGTGGGCTGATAAGTACAAAGGCAAATTCGACGACGGCTGGGACGCTTATCGCGAGGGGGTCCACAAACGCCAGCTCGAAATGGGAATCATTCCTCCGGGGACAAAACTTACGCCGCGCGATCAAACAATGACTGCGTGGAAAGATATTCCCGAAGACCAACTCGCGTTTCAACGTCGCGGAATGGAAATCTTCGCGGGCTTCGCTGAACACACCGACGCACAGGTGGGCCGTCTGGTTGCCGGACTGGAGGAACGTGGACTGCGAGATAATACGTTGATCTTCTACATCTGGGGTGACAATGGATCCAGCGCGGAAGGACAGCAAGGATCGATCAGCGAATTGCTAGCGCAGAACAACATTCCTAACACTGTCGAACAACAAATTGCAGCGCTCGATAAGATCGGCGGACTTGACGCTTTGGGATCGCCTAAAACTGATAACATCTATCACTCCGGATGGGCCTGGGCGGGTAGCACTCCATTCAAAGCTACCAAGCTAGTTGCTTCTCATTTTGGTGGCACGCGCAATCCGATGGTTGTCTCGTGGCCTGACGGAATCAAATCCGACGACAAAATTCGCGACCAGTTTCACCACGTGGTCGACATCGCACCCACCATCTACGAGATACTAGGCATAACCTCACCGCAGATCGTAAACGGGCAAGCACAGATCAAGATCGACGGAACGAGTCTCGCCTATACATTCGCTGACGGCGAGGCAAAAACGAAGAAGGAGGTGCAGTTTTTCGACAACAATGGCAGCCGCGCAATCTACCAAGACGGATGGATTGCCTGCGCATTCGGTCCGTTCATTCCATGGAATACTCCTGCGTCGGTTCCTCGAATTGCCAACTGGGATTCGGCGTCAGACGAATGGGAGCTCTACAAAATCACCGAAGACTTCTCCGAATCTAATAATCTCGCCGAGCAGAATGCCGACAAACTCGATGCGATGAAGAAGAGTTTTTTGGAGCTTGCAAGGGACAATCAAGATTTTCCGATTGGCGCAGGACTTTGGCTGCGTCTTCACCCAGAGGATCGCGTCAAGACGTCGTACACGAATTGGAACTTCACTGCGAACACGCGACGCATGCCCGAGTTCGCCGCACCGGGGGTAGGCCGTCAAAGCAATACGGTGACCATCGATCTTGAAGTGCCTGAGAAAGCAAACGGCGTTCTGTACGCTCTTGGCGGGTCGGGAGGCGGATTAACGGTTTATCTCGCTGACGGTCACCTCCACTATCTCTACAACATGTTCATTATCGAACAGTACGAAGCTCATAGTGACGACCCGCTGAGCGTTGGCAAGCATAAGATCGAGATCAAGACTTCCATCGACGGTATGGGCAAGGGTGGTACGGCGACTCTGATCGTCGATGGCAATGAGGTAGGTGAAGCGAAACTGACTCGTACGGTTCCAGTCGCATTTTCCGCCAGCGAAACGTTCGACGTCGGAGTTGATCTCGGGTCTACCGTCTCATGGGACTACTACGACCAACGACCGTTCGCTTTCAATGGCATCATCAACAGTTTCAAGGTTGAGCTGAATTAGTCGACTTGTCCATGTCGAAACACTTCTCGTTTTATTCCCATAGATAAATACCATGCAGACTCCCAGGGCGATTGCGCCACAGTAGGCAATATGGGACACTGAGTGAAGGTTCGAATTTGAGCTGTTGAATCGCAGCAGCTAGACGAATCCACTCGCCATGGAATTTTTTGATGGAACGCTCCGCTTCGCTGGTGGATCAACTTGGATATGTTACCGATCCGCGTCGAGGAGAACCAATTTATCCTTTGGTCAATGTGTTGTTTATGATGATTTGCGGAGTCATTGCTGGGGCAGATGACTTTGTAGCGATCGCTAGGTTTGGTGTACTGACTCGTGCCCCGCAGGGCAGGCGATGGTTGTCACGGCTCAGGCGCCGGACGATGCCCCGCAGGGCATACTTGGCGTTTCATCCACCCTCGTCTTCAGTCCGGCTTGGTCTCGTAACGCCGCCGATCACGGGGCGGGCGGTGAAAAAGTCTCTAACGGCCAATCCGGTCACTGGCCCGCTCCCGTGCATCGGGATAGTTATCCGCCGTCAATTGTCGGACTTTACGGGCAAAAGTAAGTTTTGTTCAGGGCAGAACCAGAGTGTACAGCGATGCGATGATGAAAGCCACAGATCAGAGCGAATCTCAGCGAACCATTCCCGTATCAGATCGAAACCATGGCTGCGTAATGCGTCGCGGATTCGAGCGTTAAACTCGCGCGGTGTCGCGTAAACCAATATGTCCCATGTTGGTCCATAGAACTCCGAGTCAACGAGGTATTGGGCGGCGGACATTCCGTGATTTATCATTCGGTAGCGTCCCGAGATGGAGATGTAGCGACCGTCTACGGATGCGTCGCCGTAGTCGTTCCGCGTGAACCAGAGTTCGATATCATCAAGCTTCGGTGCAGATTGCAAAGCGTCGGTAATGGCTTGTGCGCCAGTTGGATACGCGAGTGATCGCGGAAGCTTGTCTTTGCGAACGGTTGGAATCACAATTCAAGCCGGATGGATTTCAGTCGGATAACGCCAGCAATATGCGGGCGGCGGCGAGCGACTCAACCACTGAGCCAACGGCGACCAACGCCGCTCCGTCATCATTGCATTGTTACGAGTCGTTTAGTGTAGCGTAGTACCCGTGGGCTTACCCGCAGCTTCGATCCGACACGAGCACTAAGTCACAGTCACCAATTGATCAAGCGTCGGACAATGCCTCGCAGAGCAGGCGTTGGTTGATGCCCCGCAGGGCAGTGTTGCCTCGTGCCCCGCAGGGCTGGCGCTGGTTGCCGCTGCTCGGGCGTCGGACGATGCCCCGCAGGGCACACTTGGCTTTGCATCCATACTCGGCTTCAGCACGGCTTCATCTCGTAACGGCGGCGATATGCGGGCGGCGGCGAGCGACTCAACCACTGAGCCAACGGCGACTACGCCGCTCCGTCATCATTGCATTGTTACGAGTCGTTTATTGTAGCGTAGTACCTGCGGGCTTGCCCTCGACTTCGGTCCGACACGAGCTCTGCGTCACATTCACCAATTGATCAGGCGTCGGACAATGCCTTGCAGAGCAGGCGTTGGTTAATGCCCCGCAGGGCAGGCGTTGGTTGATGCCCCGCAGGGCATGCGCTGCTTCGTGCCCCGCAGGGCTGGCGTTGGTTGTCGCGGCTCGGGCGTCGGACGATGCCCCGCAGGGCATACTTGGCGTTTCATCCACCCTCGTCTTCAGTCCGGCTTGGTCTCGTAACGGCGGCGATATGCGGGCGGCGGCGAGCGACTCAACCACTTCGAGAATGGCTACCAACGCCGCTCCGTCATCATCGCATTGTTACGAGTCGTTTAGTCTAGCGTAGTACCCACAGGCTTGCCTGCGTCTTCGATCCGCAACGAGCACTGCGTCACAGTCATCAATTGATCAGGCGTCGGACCATGCCCCGCAGGGCAGGCGTTGGTTATCGCAGCTCGTGCGTCGGAACATGCCCCGCAGGGCACACTTGGCTTTGCATCCACACTCGTCTTCAGTCCGGCTTGGTCTCGTAACGAGGTAATTATCGCTGGTTGTGGGTGCAGTCACCCGGCGATAAGTAGATCGTGGGGGTATTATCGCCGGTTGGACCTTCGGTTCCCTCGGTGACACGGGAAGTGTTATCGCCGGTTCGAGGGAATGTTATCGCCGGTTGGCGTCTGCTGAGTATGAGGGGGCTGAGTTCTAGGGTCAAGCAAAATTTTGAACAAATTTTGAGACGTAAGCATTGACCTATTTTGAGGACATGCGAAGAATCAGCTCGGTAATGCTGCGGCGATGCGGTGCGGCGGGGAGCAGGAGTTAGCTCCTGGAAATGCCAACAGCTCGCATTGGAAAAGGCCGTGGAAGAGGGCGGTGGCTTTCATTGGGAGGCTGCGGGTAACTGGGACGGAATCTGTTGCGTACGATCGGCTCAGGCGAGTTTCTTGTTGCCGGGTCGGGTGATAGCAGGGGACGAATCCATGGGACGGGTTAGTCAGTCCGAAACCACGTGGCACGAGCAGCGTGACAAGTGGGCGAAGATTTGGTTCGAGAAGCTCTGTCGCTTCCATGGTCGCAAGCCCCAGGTGACCTGGGAATTCACAGCCGACGATGTGATCGCGTTCCTCCGCGACCACGTGCGGCGCAAAACTCCGGCCTGGAAGCGTCTCAAGATCATTCAGTCGCTGATTTGCTATCGCCGTTACGTCCAGGCCGCTCCGTTTGATGACTTGAAGTTCATCCAGACAAAACTCGAAGACCTCACTCGGGCTGAGAAGATCAAAGAAGCGCGGCTGAGAGAAGCAGGTGGGCACACGGCCGACGAGATCGAGGACGTCGTCGGTCATATCGACCCCAGCGAACCGGATATTCTTCAGAACTTGCGTCGTGCCGTGCGTGCGCGGCAGGACACGCTTGAGACCGAGCGAGCGTACGTGGCGAATGTGAAGGCGTTCATGCGTGAACGGGGGCTGAAGAGGCAAGCGGATTTTGCTGAGATTCACGCGGCCGATGTGGAGGCCCATTTGACCGATCTGGCAGTCGATGGGAACGTTGCTCCATCGACTCAGAATAGGGCGTTCTATGCCCTGTTGTATGTGTTTCAGCATGTCCTGAAACGCGAAATGGGCGAAGTCCAGGCGATTCGTTCGACCAAGGGGAAACAGATTCCGACCGTACTGAGCGTGGATGAGATTGAGCAGATCTTCGCCCACTTACACGGCGTACATTTGTTGATCGCGAAGCTGCTCTACGGTTGCGGGATGCGGATCAGTGAGGCGTTGCGGCTAAGGATGAAGGATTTCGATTTTGATCGGATGGTGATTGAAGTGCACGCTTCCAAGGGCGGCAAGAGCCGGATCGTGCCGATGCCAGCGAGCGTCGTGCCGGAAATCCGGAAGTGGATGGAGTCTCGTCGCGTGCTACACGAACACGATCTCGAACAAGGCCAGGCGTCGGTGTGTTTGCCGAAGGCACTGGAGCGGAAGTATCCCGCTGCTGCACGAGAATTGAAGTGGCAATATTTGTTTGCATCCCACCGCCTGTCACGCGATCCACGAACCCGAGTGCTGCGACGTCATCACTTGCACAAAGATACGTTCCCAGCGAACTTGCGTGCGGCGGTCAAGAAGGCGGGGATCCACAAGCACATCAGTTCGCATGTGTTTCGTCACAGCTTTGCCACGCATCTGCTGCGTGAGGGAACCGATATTTGCACGATCCAGGAGTTGCTCGGTCACGCGGACATCAAGACGACGCGGATTTACTTGCACTCGCTCAACCGCGAGGACGTCAAGGTAATCAGCCCGCTGGACCGGATGACGTCGCATCATCAAACGATTCCGGCGAACCTCGCTGCCGCTGCCGCTGACAATGCCGCTGACGCGAGAGACTTAGTGCAAGCGGACGCGAGTGGCGATCGCTCGGTTGCTGAATGCTCGGTCGCGGAGCCAGCAAATGCCGAGCATGTCGCGACGTGCGAGAACGCGGGAAATGCTCGCGAGGTGACTTTGTTGGTCAGTGAACTATCAGCACCCAAGAGTCACACGCTGACGCGTCGCAGTGCGGGGCCCGGCGACATGGCGGCGAAACGCGTGAGTGAGGCCGAGCCAGCGCGCGCGGCGTCATTGGCGGGGCCACCGCGAAATCGTTTGAGGTGGTGGAGTCACGCGGCAAGCTGGGCATTCCAGCGAGCCTCCGTCGTAGTGGGAGGTTTTCTATCACTGAGCTGATCGATCATTAGCGTGCGCGGACGCATGATGATCCGGGGCGTGCCCATTGCCAAAGCGGTTTCAACCCGTATTGTTGGCAGAGCGATCTCCGATAATCCCATTCAGCCAGAAGCCACCAATAGATATTCAACCAGCGATGCGGTGTTTTTGTACTTCCAAACTTTGTTTTCCCAAACAAGGCATGGCGGTCCCTGAGCTGACTCCGAGCGAAAAGGACATGCGAAAATGAGAAGCATACTGGACGATCCAGCGATCAGCGGTCGCTACTTGTTTCCACAGGATCGCAACGTTGATGACCCTTTCCGGGTTAATGCTGATGGTGCGGAGTTGGCGTGCTATCACAGGATCGTCGACATCGAGGCACTTATGGTGATTCACTTCCACGGCAACGGTGAAGCCGTTGCTGACTACGTGCCGTTCCTGGCGGACGTGTTCACTGACATGGGGCTGAACTCTCTTTTTGTCGAGTATCGAGAATACGGCGGATCGACGGGACACGCTGGACTCGTTGCGATGCTCGGGGATGGCGAAGCCGCAATGAACGCGACTGGCGTTGTCGCAGAGAATGCGATCGTCGCATCAAAAATCCAACTTGTCGGAGAAGATTTGCGTTTCCTGCGGACGAGCGTTCCGATAGCGTAGAAAGTGGGCAAAGGTTTGGGACGAGGTAAAGTATTGCAGCGACTAGCGCCGCAAGATCCGAAGCGGTAAAGCAGGGACTGCGCAAAACTTGTCGTGACCATTGTGGGTCCGGTTCAACTGCTGGTCTTCGATGCATCCTGGGGATTCGATTTCAGGGGATCATTGAGCCGACGTTCGACGCTCTGGATTTCCGAATCGGATACGCCGGGAGCGGCGGCGGTTACTACGCGGGCATGGGCTTGGAGTGATTGTCACTTCTCCTGAATCACCGGACCTCGCACTTCGCTGCGGGAGTTTCAACCGACCGAATAAGCGTCATGGTGCTTTGCCGGATGTGCTGTGGCAGGTTATGCCAGCGGGTGAGCAGGAAAGCTAGTTCAAACTCGCTCGCCGCCATTGAGTCATGAACGCTTAGTGTCGCATCCAGCCGCTGTGTCAACACACCAAAACCTGCGATCACTAACAGGTCCAATTAGGAGGCCAGAATTAGCCAGACCTGGGGCCGGTTTAAAAATTGCTGGCGTCGTACGTCCTGGAATATGATGGGGTTGCGCCTGGTGTTGCGGAAGCTCCCCGCCTCCACTAACAAGCCACTTATTGATCTTCAGTAAGTGGCTATTTTGTTTGCGCTGCAGCTGCACGCGTGATCTACGTGAGTTTCGGTGCACAGGTGCTCGGGTCTCTCAGACGCTAACGATGTCCGCGGTTTGTCTCGCGATCGCGAGTTCTTCGTCCGTTGCTACGACCATCGTTCGGACGCGGGCGCCGACGCGGCTAATATCCGCCACACCTTGGCTCAACTCCGGTGATTGATTGTGGGCAGGATCCAAGGCGATACCGAGATGCCGTAGAGGTTCGGTAACGAGGCGTCGGATTTCGGCGGCATGCTCTCCTACTCCGGCCGTAAATATCAGTGCATCAAGTCCACCGAGGATTGCGAAGTAGCTACCGATCATTTTCTGCAATCGGCGGACGTAAATGGCGATAGCGAGCGACGCAGATTCATCTCCTGCGTCCATCCGGGCTAAAATCGCACGCATATCGGGTTCACCGCACAACCCGACCAAGCCGCTGCGTTTGTTGAGTAGGTGATCAACGTCATCGACTGACATTCCTGTGGTCCGCATCAGGTGCAGCGGCACCGAAGGGTCCATGTCTCCACAGCGCGTCGCCATGACAAGACCTTCGAGCGGCGTCATGCCCATCGAAGTGTCTACGGCCACTCCATCAATTGACGCCGTCGCGCTCGCGCCACCTCCCAAATGTAGTGAAATGATCCGCATCGGCGCTGTCCCTTTGAGATGTGTGATGGCAGCGTCCGTCACGTATCGGTGTGAAGTGCCGTGAAAACCGTATCGACGAACGCCGTGATCGTGGTAGATCTCGGCCGGAATGGCGTACCGATAGGCAACCGGTTCGAGTGTGCTGAAGTAAGCCGTATCGAATACGAGCACTTGGGGCACTGGCACTTTCATGGCCACAACGGTCTCGAGGACGCACCGCGCCGGCGGGTTGTGGAGCGGGGCAAGTGCATCGAGCTTGGCCAAATTCGATAGCACCGTCGCGTCAACCAGGGTTGGCCCGTGAAACTGACTGCCCCCTTGGACGATGCGATGGGCTATCGCCGATATCACCGGGCCATCCAGTCGCAATTCATCGGCCGGTTTTCGCAATCCAGCGTGTTCTAACGCCATGTGTGCAGCAGTCAGATGATCGGGTGCTTCCCCACCGGTTTGACCAATTCGATCGATTAGCCCCTGGTAGAGTCGGTCGCCCGATGCAACGTCGATGCACGCATACTTGAGCGTTGTGCTGCCCACATTGAAAACAAATACATTCACTCTTCATCGAGCTCCGGCACAGGGTCGAGTTCAATTGCATGGCTGGCCTGGGCTTGCACCGCAGTGATCGCGACCGTGTTGACGATGTCCGCCACGGTGCAGCCCCGTGAAAGATCGTTGACAGGCCGCCGCAGCCCCTGTAAGACGGGGCCGATCGCCAACGCCCCTGCCGAACGTTGGACCGCCTTGTAGGTATTATTGCCGGTATTGAGATCCGGAAATATGAATACAGTCGCGTGGCCAGCAACCTTGCTTCCCGGGAGTTTTTGCGCTGCGACAGCGGGATCAACTGCCGCATCGTACTGTAGCGGTCCTTCGACGAGCAGCTCCGGCCGCGCTTGTTTCAGCATCGCAGTTGCCGATCGAACGCGATCGACGTCGGCACCTCGGCCGCTTTCTCCTGTCGAGTAAGACAGCATGGCGATACGGGGTTCGATCCCGAATTGAGCTGCCGTGTCGGCGCTGCAACTGGCGATCTCGACCAGTTCGTCGGCTGTTGGGTTGGGCACCACTGCGCAGTCACCGTACACCAAGACGCCGTTACGCAAGCACATCAAAAACACGCTGCTAACACAGCCAATGCCGGGCCGAGTTTTGATAAATTCGAACGCAGGTCGGATGGTCGCCGCCGTGGTGTGCAAGGCGCCGGACACCATTCCCCCTGCCAATCCGCGGCGAACCATCATCGTGCCGAAATAGCTGACTTCCTGCATCCGATCGTGAGCGACGTCTCGGGTGACTCCTTTATGTTTTCGGAGTCGGTAATACTCCTCAGCGAACGACGCCAACAGTGGGCTTCGGGCGGGGTTGATGATTTCCACTGCAGGTTTGCCCTCGCTGGGCTCTGCTCCGTCGGATACATTCTCATCCAGCGACACACCCACTTGGCTAGCCGCACTTCGAATCTGATCAGGGTCGCCAAGCAACACGATATCCGCCACGTCGCGGCGGCGGAGCACATCGACGGCCTGCAAAATCCGAGGGTCACTTCCTTCGGGCAACACAATCCTTACACGGTTTTGGCGCGCACGCTCAATTAACGAATGCTCAAATAGCATCGGTGTGACGCGCTGCACACTGGGCGCTTCCAAACGACGTGCGAGGTCATCGATGTCAATGTTACGCTCAAACAATCCGATCGCTGATTCGATCTTGCGAGGCGAATGCTCGCCAATTTCTGCGCGGATGCTCGATGCTTGAGTAGCAGTTGTGAATGTATCCGCATCTGTCGTCAGAATGGGGAGGCCACTCGTCGGATTGACCATTCGCAGCACAACCGGAGGCGGCAGCATCCCACCGGTTAAAACGAGGCCAGCCGGTGACGGCGTGGAGGCGTCCAAACTCGCTAAAGCGCAACCGAGAATGATATCGCTTCGGTCTCCAGGCGTGATAACGAGGCTCCCCGCCTTGAGTCGCTGCAGAAAATCCGGCAAAAGCATGGCGGCGACTTTCAGCCGCGCGACTTCGCGGTCGAATGTGTGCTCGTCTCCGCCGAGCACTCGTGCGCCGAGTCCGGCTTGGATCTCTCGCACAGTTGGCTGCCGCAACAAAGGCTCTTCGGGCAATACATAGATCGGGCCTGACTCGGTGAGACGTGCCTCGTCGTAGGCACTGCTAAGCTTAGCTCGCTGATCGGCTGGAACTTGATTGACGATCGTGGCCAGCAGTTGCCCTCCATGGTCGATCAACGAGTCATTTCCGATCCGAATGGATTGCACGCTCTCCTCAACACTGTGATTTGCTGCGGAGTAAATAGACATGATCGCGCAGCCGAGGTTGACGGCAATATCGGCATTGAGTTCAAACTCGATCTCGGTTGCCAAGCCCTGGAAGCTCGTGCCTTCAACTACCGCGAAATCCGCTGAGGCCTGCAAACGCTTAAACCGCTGCTGGATCCTTTGAATCAATTCGTCATAGCGATCCTCGGCGAGCATCCGGCGCGCCTCTTGTCGGGTCACGCCATGCATTTGATCGGGAATCGCAGCGAGCCGATACCGCGTTCGCATCAATCGAATGCTCTGATCGTCCGCTGGGTTTGCATGTACCACAGGCCGAAAGAAGACGACGCGACTGAATCGCCGCATCGCCAATTCCATCACGCCGAGAGCCACCATCCGTTTGCCGGACGCGTTCTCGTTGGTGGCAAGGTAGAGACTATCAGGCATGGTTCCAGCATACGGAAGAAAGACGGAAGGGAAACGTCTCAACGGGGCTGCCGTTCCATGGTAGCGAATTGGCGTTTGCGACTGTGTGCCACCAAGCCTCTGACAACTGAGTCAGATGGTCCTGCCACTTATCCCTCAGGCTGGTACACCTTTAACATCGTCTGCGACACTGGCTTGGCCACGGTCCCGGCGACTTGCCGCTGCAACCCTGTCATCAGATCCTGTAGGCGCTGCAGATCTTGCCGCTGAGTATGCGGTGCTGCGCGGTCAACGCCGCCGAGTACGACGATGGTGTCGCGGGGACTGGCTGCGTGAGCTGCCCAAGCAATCGCACGATCCTGATCAGCTACGAGTCGGATGGCTGCACAATCATCGACGCCGTCGAGCACGCAGTGACTCAGTCTCAAAAAACGCTCCTTGGAGCTTGGCTCGCAAGTCAGTACGCAGTGGTCGGCCATCGTTTCGAGCAGGCGGCCATAACGAGCTAATGTCTCTTCATTATCACCACTGGAGATGGAGAGGACGCACCAGACCTTGGCTGGATTGCTGATGTGAGCACGGGCGTGAGGATTCATCGAAATCACGTCTGGCGAGCTAGATTGCCTTTGCCCACTGAGCGAGTCGAGGATGAACTCCATACGGTGCGGCGAACCCGCGACGTCAAGCAGCATCCTGGGGCTTGCCTGCGAAACATTCCAGTCGTCCGACACGATGCATTGACAGCGCCCAGGGAGGTCACGCAATTCGCTCAGAGATTCGGCGATCTGGACCAATGGGTTGTTCGTCGCGACGCCGACAGCAGCAGCGGCAGCTAAGGACGCAGTGAATACTCCCTGGCCGAGATGGGACTCCATCATGGCAGAGTTCATTTCGTGCCGGATCATTCCGGTCAACACGCCGTCTTGGACACCGATGGTCTGCAACGAGACATCGGCACTGATGTTGACGCCGTAGGTGAGAGTGGTCAGCCCCAATTCGCTGATAGCACGCTTACTGCGACGGTCTTCGTTTCCGACGACAACGACACCGTCGTTGCGAACCCGTTCCAGAGCGCAATGCACAGCAGAAGGGCCAAAGTCGGAGCGCGCCGAACTATTCGACGTGATCACTAGCACATCCAATCCGATCTGATCGTAACCGCCACGACGGAGCACATTGGAATCCAGCTCAAAAATCGATACCGCTGCACCGGCATCGGCAGCCTGACTGAGGTGGTCCATCAGGCTCGCCCCCGTAAGCTTCGTCTGTTCCGAGACCTCCTTCGTAATTCCGTCGCTATGACCGAGATCGGTTTGGTAAGCCACCCGGCAGGGGATGTCGCGAAGAATCGTCGCCAGACACAATGCGGTCGTCCCTTTACCGTTCTCGCCAACGATCCCGATCGTCAACAAGCGTTGGTCTGGGCGGAGTCCGTTCTCGGCAATCGAGTCCTGAGCGGCCAGTTCCGCTAAGGCGCGATCGGTATCGGCGACAATGCATTGGGGCAATGGCACCGGCAAAATCTGCTCGGTCAGTATCCCCGCCGCACCATGTGCCAACGCGTCGCAGATGAGCTCCTCAGGGCTGTCCAGACCAATGCGATAAACAACTAGCTGACCCGGTTCACAGGTTGCGGCCGACTCGGCGATGGAGCAAAAGTGAACATCCCTACCGGAAAAGAATCGCGAATTAGGCAGCAATGAGGCGAGCGACCGCGTGCCTGCGGTGGCTGTCTGCACGGTCTGGGAAGGCTCGGCTGTCTCGCATTCTGAATCGAGATCTGCTGAGATTCGATCATGGAGATCGACACTCGTTCTAAGTGTTTTGGGAACTACAGCGGTTGACGCGACCGAAACCGAGCGTCTCGAAACACCCGAACCGAAGTGTTCACGAATGTTGGAAAACTCGAACGAACGATTGATTGAGTGATGCATTTCGTCGCCTCCTTGCTGACGCATAATGGTCGAAATCGCTTATCCCCAAGCGGGTTTTAGCACCCGAGCTGTGAAATTCATTCACAGCCAACATGCCCCCGACAGTGGAAAAACCCCACAGGAAATCCGTTCCCGTGTTTGCCGAATGAGTGCAGTTCAGGAATTCCATCCCAACTCGCTCGGCGTTAGATGCCAATTGTTCCCATCTGATCCATTCGGTCAAGATCGAAAATCAATTTAATTTGGTTTGCCGCTCAGTATTCGGAAGAGTATTCGGCGTCAGATGTGACCATAGTGACGCGATTGCTGTCATGGGTTTTTGGTGCATTCGGGCACCGCAAGCACCAGCCCAACAGGCTGTTAGGGACGCCCTGCAGGTACAAGGTACGCCTCTCAGACAACTGTGTCCTGTGTCTGCTCGGCTGCCTGCACTAACCATTCTTGCATCTTGCGATTCAAGTTGCTGTGCGAATGTAGGAGTGCTTCGCGGACATCGGCGGGCACGAAGACACGGACCCGTTTGACATGGTTGTCGAATTGACGATTGGCGAGAACCGAAGCGACGGGAGAAACGTCGCCCAGCGGCATCACGTCCCCGGTGCGGGTGATGACGTCAATGTTGATGTCGACTTCTAACTTGACCGGAGGTGCATCGATCAGAACCAGCGTTGGATCGATGTCGGTTCCAACCTCGAAACTAAGTATTCTCGCCAGAGCTCGCGAGCACTCAACCAACCACCAGTAGGGACGGCGAGCCAGCGTCGCGTGCACCCGTCCGCCCGATTCAACATTGAATTCCGCAGCGCGCTTGAGCAGCACGCGTGAAGCCCCAAATAGACCGTCCACCAATTTCTGCACCGGAGTGTCGCTGCCATGCGCTGCTGCGCTGCGCAGCGATGCGATCCAGTCCGCATCCGACAGGTCGCACCATGAGGCGAGATCAAAGTCGAGTTGCGTGCGGCTGGCTGTCGTTTCGTTCTGGAATGCGAACAGGGCTCGCTGGAGCATCGCCGTGGCGGCTCGAACCGTATGGTGCCAGTACACCTCGCTGAACATCACGTAGCGGCCGAACACCATCATCTCCGCCGCGGTGCGTCCCTTCTCACTAATGGCCAGGCGAGGCTGATTCGGATGAATACACAATGCCGAGATGATTCGATCAGGATCGAAGTTGCGACCGTATGGCACCCCCGAGTGCAAGCTGTCACGCTGCAAATAATCGAGCTTGTCGATGTCGATCGGACCGCTCAGACAACTTGCCAGAAATGCGACATCGCTACCGGATAGCTGACAATGCGGTCGCTTGGCATGCGTTTGAGGGCGGAGGATCGACATCACGTCATCAGCATTGCAACTCCAGTCTCGTTGCAAACAGTCGGCGATTTCAGAGTGACAGAGGATCGCTGCGACTCGATCTTCGTGTTTCAATATGCCTTGGCGTCCCTGGCCGGAGCGCCGGCGAAGAGAGTCTCCCATATCTTCAATCGGGTGGCAGAACGGCCAGTGACCGGCATCATGGACCAGCGCGGCGACCACAAATGCTTCCTGGGCACTGGCAGCAAACGGGGCGTCTAGCGAGCTGAACTGGTCGAGCAGACGCAGCGAATTTGCGTACACCCCAAGTGAATGTTCCAGGCGGCTGTGCGTCGCCCCAGGATAGACCAGCGATACTAAGCCGAGTTGGCTGATCGACGCGAGTCGGCGCATTGGCGGAGCATCGACGAGTCGCCGGACCCGCTCGGTCATTGGGACATCGATCGATGGCGGAATGCGCAGTCGAGAAGCGCCGCGGCGCAGCGCTGCAATCTCTGGAATGGTCGTCATCACGCGGTTACGCCTTCTATGCGGCACTTTCGGATCGGCATCAACGGGCCGCGGGTTGGGCCGGCATCTCGACAGCCGAATCCGGAATGACACGACGACCGCCGGTTGGTTCTACACCGGCAAGCGTCACACCAGCGACCAACGCTAAGATAATGACGATCGAATAGTAAAAACCCGCATGGGCCAGGCCGTTAGGGAACTCAAGTTCAAAGCAAGCGACCGAGGCAAACGTCCCCAGTACCAACATCACGCAGAATGTAACTGCGGCGATCGTCCACGACATCTCCCGCGGAGCATCCAATTCAAAGACATATCCAGGGATGAACGCGTAGACGATCCAAGTCGCCACGAACAATGCGGAGCAAACGAGTACCCGATTTCTCAGTTCAACTCCGGTGTAGGGGGCTAACTCTCGGTCATGCACGAACGTGTAACCGATCCGCGTGAGGGGGGGCGCCAGCAAGATCGCGCCGAGTATCTGTGCCCCTAACGGCACGCCTCCGGAAATGCGAAATCCCAACGCAATCGCGAACAACCCGACGACACATCCCGTCGCGATGAACAACATTCGGTTGGTGAGTACCGGGTCTTCGGCCGTAATCGGCTTGAGAACGCTGCGTCCCTTGGAGTCTTTCGGCGAATCGTCAACTGGTGCGTGAACGACGACCTGTTCGGTCAGCTCAGGGACCTTGATCGATTTTTTGCATGCTGGGCAGGGCCCCGATTTGCCCGCGAATTTGTCGCTGACCTGAAATCGTTTGTAACAATGCGGGCAGGTGACTTGAATCGACATCGCGACTCGCTGGCGAAAAGATTAGACAAGGAACTGGGAATGCGTGCTCCCTACGTCGAGGGGCGGAGGCATTCTAACCTGCCGGGTCGATGGTTTCACCCACCCGTGCCGACACGAGTGAGTTGGCCCCATGCTGCATAGCCACCTCCGCATGCTCACCTGGGTTTGCTCATTGCCGGGTTGCGTGTGACCCGACTTGCATCCGATGATGAGCATGTCTCCGTACCAACACAATGGATGTGCGAGCTTGCGATACCGTGTCGAAACGAGTGCGTCTTCGGCCGCCTTACTGAGGGCCAACAGGCAGCGCTGGCCATGCCGTTGAACAACATACCTGTTTGGGCTCGCATCGTCCTTCAAATGCCGACACACACCAACCCAAGTGAAAATCAGGGTGTCTGATCCTTCCCTACCGATGCCTCCCGACGACCGCGCCAACGGCACCCGTGATCGCAATATCGAGGATCAGCAGCCCGAGCTTACTGAAGCGCAGGGGATGCAGGACCAAGCCGCTGCCCGGCGACGTTCCATGTTGCCCACGATGCCACCGGCCGAGGTGCCAGGTGTGCGTGTCGAGCGATTTCTCGGGTCGGGCGCGTTCGGGCAAGTTTGGGTTGGTCGCAACCTGAATACGGGACGCGGTGTTGCCGTTAAATTCTACCTGCATCGCGGTGGGGTGAATTGGTCGCTGCTTTCACGTGAAGTCAAGAATCTCGTGCAGCTTTCGGGTGATCGGTATGTCGTGCAGGTCTTGGAGGTGGGCTGGGACGCTGACCCGCCGTACTACGTAATGGAGCTGGTCGAAGGCGGCTCACTCGAAGATCTACTGTTGCGGCGCGGTCGACTGCCTCTTAACGAAGCGGTTTCGCTCTTTCAGAAAATCTGTGTCGGCTTGAACCATTGTCATGGCAAGGGGGTGCTGCACTGTGATGTCAAACCCGCGAATATCTTGATCGCCGACGACAATGACCCTCGATTGGCGGACTTTGGACAGAGTCGAATGTCTCATGACCAAACCCCGGCGATGGGTACCCTGTTCTACATGGCACCTGAGCAGGCCGATTTCAATTCCACGCCGAATAGCGCCTGGGATGTGTACGCTGCAGGTGCGCTGCTGTACCGGATGCTATCGGGCAACGCGCCCCACCGCGATCAATCTCTGCTTTCTCAGCTTGATACGGCGGGATCGCTGCCGGGACGACTCGCGCGCTATCGCGAGGCTATCTCTGCGGCGCCACCGGCGGTCGACTCACTTTCACGTCGCGACGTCGACCGCGCACTGAAGCGAATTTTACAAAAGTGCCTGCATGTCGATCCCCAGCAGCGGTACAGCAATATGCAGCAGGTCATTGATGACCTGAAGCGACGTGAAGCAAAACGGCAGCAACGTCCACTCATGGTACTGGGGATTGCCGGTCCGCTGCTGCTGCTCATTGCGACCTGCGCGTACGCCTACCGCGGTATTACCGGGGCCACTGAAACGGCAACGACCGCGCTTCGCCGCGAAGCTTTTGGCAGCAATCAACTCGCCGCCCGTTTCGCCGCGCAAACGCTCGAAACTGAGATCGAGCACTATTTCCACGTCACCGAAAGCGAAGCGACTCGTAAGAAATTTAAGGAGCTCGTCAACGACACGCTCGCCGATCCGGATGCGAAATCGGCGTTGGCGGCGATTGGGAGATCGGCAACACCACTCGCCGCGCTCGACAAAACCAATGAACGGGATCGATTGTTGGACAATCCAATCCGACTGATCCTCAATGACTATCTTCAGGAACGTCTGCGAATTTATACCTCCGAGGCCGGTCAGTCGGTGCATCGACAGTTGATTGACTCACTATTTGTCGTTGATTCTTCGGGCACCATTTTTGCCAGCGCGTTCGGGGGGGCGGTTTCGCGAGATCGAAACAGTGCGGGACGAAACTTCGCCTACCGGACCTACTTCAATGGCCTGCTTGATGACCTGCCCAAGACAGTGCCGCTGGACGAAGTCGACCCGCTGCCAACAACGCACCTATCGTCCGCGTTCCAGAGTACTTCGACCGGTCTGTGGAAAGTCGCGATCAGCACGCCGATTCATTTGCAGCCCGATGTGGCGCCGCATCAAGTCGACGCGGTGTTTGTTGCCACAATTAATCTCGGTGATTTTGAACTTTTGCGTGAAAACGACTCTGTCCGAAGCGAAACATGGATTGGCCAACGATCTGGTAGCCAAGTTGCGGTGCTCGTTGAGGCGCGGCAGGGGCCCCTGCGGGGCACTGTACTACAACATCCTCTGATGGATCAGCAACGTCGTGAAGGCAGAACACTGTCAAACAGTCGATTTCAAGTCGATTCGGAGTTGGTCGATCAATTGCTTGAGGGTGGTGATGTCGATTATCGAGATCCCATGGCCCAAGCCCCCGGGGGTAAGACGTACGCCGGCGAATGGCTTGCCGCTATGCAACCGGTAACGCTACCTGAGGATCCCAGCCAGGCGTCCAGCGACGTGGACGTTCCGCTGGGGCCGAGTGAGGCGTTGCGCCCAGGACCGGATCCAGCCACGAGTCCAGGTCAGAAACGGCCAACGGATCTGCTTGTATTGGTGCAGTACCGACTCTCAGATGTGCTTGGTCCCGTCGGCGAATTGCGTAAAGCCTTGTTTCGAGAAGGCTTAACCGCTATCGCCGCGATCCTGCTGGTCACCGTCGTTCTGTGGTGGGCCGTTCGCCGCAGCAATGACGATGATGATGACCTGGGTGCGAACAGCACCAGGGATGCCGCGCACCGAGACTCGACCGCCGAGCCCGGTGAAACAATGACAGTCGCTTAGGTTTACTGTTGTCGACCCGCCCGCTCGGCATCATTCCGAGGCGTCGGTCACGCCCGCCGTATGAAGCGGATCCACACGCCCATTGCGAACGCCTGCTCGATGCAAACGGTTAGGGGGGAGGCATCTCCCATGCACAGCACGTTCTCAACTAAGTTTGCTAAACTTCCCGAAAGCATCGCGAAGGGAAAACACGGCTAGTCGCAAATTGAGATAGTATGTATTCTGACCCCCGCTGGTGAAACGTCCCAGCCGTGAGCCAGTTTCAATTCTTGAACAATTTGCATTGACGATGACGGTATGCCGGGGGGTTCGTGGTGCGACGACAGTCGCGACGGATGATCGAGATGAAATTCTCAAAGCAACAACCCAGTTGCTTGCACTGATGATCCGTCGCAACGGGATTGAAACCGTAGATGTCGCAAGCGCGATTTTTACCGTGACGAAGGATTTGCAAAGCGAATTTCCCGCATTAGCAGCTCGCCAGTTGGGGTGGCTCGAAGTTCCCTTGTTGTGCAGCTACGAGGTATCGGTGGAACGTTCACTGCCCCGCTGCATTCGCATTCTGTTGCATTGGAATACGGTAAAATCGCAATCTGAGATTCATCACATCTACATTCGCGACGCCGTCCGGCTGCGTCCAGATTTGACCCAGGTACCAACGGTCGACTTCGAAGAGCTCGAAGAGTGGATTCAAAATCACATGCGAGACGACTGTTGAAACTCCACTGGCTCGCTTCGACATCGCTAAGTTTGGTTCGGATGGTGCAGCATTGCGCCGCGATGAATCACCCTGCATCGCCTGTACGACATGGTCGAGCTAAGTTCTCATTGAAGGATCCGGTTGCGAGTCGCGCGTTTGTGAAAGAATCGCAGCAAATGACCGACCGCTTGATCTCGACCGCCGTGGATGAGAACCTATTTTGGGAGCAATTGAGCGATGAGTTGGTCTCGGCGGGCAGCGACGCTCCGCTGACCCCTGCGTTGTGCGAAATTGCGCTATTGCGTTCAGGCCATTCTCAATTGCAGTCGGAGCAGACGGCCGCCGCGATTCATCGTTCGCTCGATAGTTGTCGCCGCCTGCTGGCGGGTGACCAGCCGCGGTTGGCCGATCAATTGCGGTTGCGATACGCTCCTTTGAAGCAAACCTATGAAGCATACGGGCCCGGTTTACTGCGTTTGATTGGCAATCAGATCTGGAGTGGTGATCCGCCGACGAATTGGTGGCCAAACCGTGTTACCGTGCATGCGGTCCAGCCTCTGCAGACGGGCGCGGCAGGCCGCAGCACTTATCAAAGCTCGGTTTGGATTGAAGCGGTATTGACCGACATCTCACCCGAGGTTCCCGAATGGTTGCGGTTGGTGTACCAGCTAACCCAAATGGCCATCGATTCCCACACGCGTACGCATGCGTTGAGTGGGGGTGAAGTCAAGAATCTCGGCGAGTTGAAGACGCCCACTGAATTGCCCTGGTCCCTTGGCATCATCCCACTCATTTTTGACCGCGCGTCCGAGGCCGGCATGATCGCCGCACCGACGTTGCCAATTGCCACGGCAATTGATTTGGGTTGGACCCTTGAGGATGCGGTTGCGACTCAACTGCCCAGGACACTCGGCGGAGCCGGGGAGGGGAACCCGGACGACCTTTCAAGCGTACTTCAACGCTGGTGGTGCGATGTTGGCCGCACTTCGCATGCGTTTCCGATCGCATTGAAAGATTTGTCCGCTCGGCTCGCAGAATTCACTCACACAGGAACCCGCTGATGGCTGCCTATCTGGCCATTCAGAATGGTCAAGAAAAGGGGACGCAGTATCCCCTCGACCGCGATCGCCCGATGCACATCGGTCGCGCCAACGGCTGTGACATCATGCTGTCGGATCCCAACAGCAGCCGGTTCCATGCGGTCGTCTATTATGAGGATTATGCGTGGCACTTGCGTGATACTAACAGCCGTAATGGCACCCTCGTCAATGGACAGCGTGTCGACGACGCGCGCTTGATTGACCAGACGCGAGTTGTGATTGGCAAGACCGCATTGTTGCTGATTTCCAGCGACGATGAATCGGGTTCCGGTGAAGACTTGTCCCAGACGGTCTACGAAGACGTCGAGTGCTGGAAGTCTCGCGACGCCGAAGTGGTTCGTGAAGCAGGTGATTTGATCGAGCAGCCTCAGCATCTGCTCGACCTCTATCAACTCAGCCTGGCGCTCCTGCATGGTCAGAAACCGGATGACGTGATCGATACCACGCTCGAGCTTTTACATGCGCGAACGTACTCTGAAATGACAGGGCTGGCGATCGACGGCGGGGACGGGCGTTGGAAGATGCGCCGACAATTCCCCAAGAAGAGTCCTCCGGTGAAACTTGATCGCGCTCAATTGCGACGCGTCACTAAGAGCGGCGAAGTTTACCTCAATGAAATCCCGGACCCATCCGATAGCGATGGCGGGACGATGCAGCGTCTGCTGGTTCCTATCACAGCGGACGAACGGGTGCTCGGAGTGCTGATTTTTCATCGCAACTCAGAACCCTACGGTGATGCATTGATCGACCTGGCGCTCGGCGCGGCGGGGCTGCTCGCGATGGGACTGACGCAGTCAACACTCACCGAGAACTTGAGGGTGGAGCATCAACGCATCGCCAATCGCAATGCGGACCAAGGTGAGTTGATCGGTGAGAGCGCCCCCATGCGTAAGCTAAAGGAGCGGATCGAACGAGTGGGACGGGCCAGCGGCTCGGTGCTGATTCGTGGCGAAAGCGGCTCGGGCAAGGAACTCGTTGCACGGGCAGTCCACCGGGCCGGCAACCGCAATGACCGCCCGATGTTGACAGTGAACTGTGCGGCCATCCCCCGTGATTTGCTCGAAAGCCAACTGTTCGGACATAAAAGAGGATCATTCACTGGCGCCGACAGCGACCATGTTGGTCTATTCGAACAGGCCGATCAGGGAACGCTGTTTCTTGATGAAATCGGTGAGATGAGTATGGAAGGGCAAGCCAAACTGCTGCGGATCCTAGAAGGCCATCCTTTTCTGCCGGTCGGTGCTAGCAAGCAGGTTCGCGTGGACGTGCGCGTGATCGCCGCGACCAATCGCGATTTGACCGAGTTTGTTCGTGACGGCCGTTTTCGAGAGGACCTGTTCTACCGCCTGAGTGTATTCGAATTGCCCGTTCCGCCACTGCGGGATCGTGACGAAGACATCAATATCTTGATCGATCACTTCCTCGTTCACTTTTTATTACAGCACGGTCGACCGCAATTGACGCTCTCGGCGACGGCGCGCGAACGCTTGCTCTCGTACGCATGGCCGGGCAATGTTCGTCAATTACGCAATGTGATCGACAGTGCCGTCGTGATGGCTGATGAACCGGAGATTGTTGACGATGACTTAGGTCTGCGTGACGCGGGGCTCTCGAACATCGACACGCTGCGAATTGATGTATGGGAAAAACGTTTGATCGAAAAAGCACTCAACCGCTCCAGCGGTGGGGTGCCCGAAGCCGCCAAACTGCTCGGCATCAGCCGCGCCACCGCGTATCGGAAAATCACTGAATACGACATTGAACGCGCGTGAGCGCCCGTCGAGCGATCCTGTCAGCCCCAGGCTCACGGGGCGACGTTAATCCGGTCGTTGCGATCGGCCGAAGCCTTGCTGCTCGTGGCTACGAGTGCCACGTTAGTGTTGCTGAACCCTACGCAGACGTCGTTCGCGACGCTGGCATGCATGCCAATGTGGTGATCGATAGTGACGCTTTTCACGCGGTCGCATCTCAGAGGGAGTTCTGGCGTCCCATTTCCGGTGCCCGCCGTGTGCTTGGCGAAGTCGCAGAACAGTTCTTTTATCCGCATCTCAAGTTCCTCGATGAGATGGCCGAGCCTGGCCGCACCGTGCTGGTCGCCCATCCATTAGATTTTGCGTCTCGGGTATTTCGAGAAACCGTTCCCACATGTCCTCTGTCGAGCATCCATCTTGCCCCCTCGATGATGCGGCACCCGGAAATGCCTCCGCGGTTAATGCCGGATTGCGGTTGGTTTCGTGCCGCGATGCCAGTGGGCTGGCCACGTTTAAATCGACTTTCGTACTGGCTCGGCGATCGCTATCTGATCGATCGAGCGATCGGTCCTGTGATCAACGAATCCCGACACGCTCGAGCGGGCCTGCCGCCTCGTAGACGGTTGATGCAAGACTGGTGCCGGTCGCCCGATCAGCTGCTCGGATTGTATCCAGCGTGGTTTGCACCTGAAATTGCTGAACATTACTCCGCGGGTACCTCCAACAATGCGTCCTTGCAGTGCGTTGGGTTCCCGCTCGACGATGGAATCGAGCCTGTCAGTGCATTGGAACTTCCTACCGATCGTCCCTTGCTTGTGACGACTGGATCGGCCCATCCCGGCGATCAGGACTTTGTGCTGGAGGTTGCCAGGCTCTGTCAGCCATGGCAAATTCCTGTCGTATGGTGTTGCCCTGCGAACCCTGGCGGAGTCCAGCATCCCAATCTGCGCAGCGTCGGATACGTGCCGCTGGGTCAGTGGTTACCCCGCTGCCATGCCGTTATTCACCACGGCGGGATCGGCACGACCAGCCGGGCCATCAACGCCGGCGTCCCCCAGATGATCCGCCCGCTGGCCTTCGACCAATTCGATAATGCGGCGCGGGTCGAACGCTTCGAGTTGGGATTATATCTTCGCCGAGATAGCGACCTCCCCGCCACGCTCACCAAGCTACTCGCACGTGAGCATTTTGTGCCGCCGTCGACGGGTACCAATGTTCCAGCGGCGGAGCAGGCGGCCATGCTGATCGACAGCCTAATGAAATAGCAGTGATCCAGACCCGATCGCACCATCCGCCCATATAGCGCCCATATAGCGCCCGTTTAGCATACATAGGGACAGGCGCCCGTATAGGGACAGGCAAGACCGCCCGCCCATATAGCCATATAGGGACAGGCACACTTCAATTTGACTAATCCTCGGCAACGCGTACGATGGAAATGGTCGTGAGGGTTTTGCGGCCTTGCTGTTTCTCTTTGCGGAGTCGGTACGATGCCTCGTCAAGCTCGTGGTGAAGTTCTCGATCCATCCGAAGTGCAGGTGGTGCATTGCATTCAGCGGTGCGTGCGCCGTGCGTTTCTTTGCGGCGATGATCCGTTGACGGGGACCTCGTACGAACATCGGCGTGGCTGGATTCGTGATCGCCTGGAGTTCCTGGCTTCGGTCTTTGCGATCGATTGCTTGACTTTTTCGGTGATGCACAACCACATTCATCTGGTCCTACGCAGTCGGGCGGATGTGGCGGCAGCTTGGTCGGACGATGAAGTGGCCCGGCGTTGGCTGCGACTATTCCCCCGGCGGCGAAACGAGGACGGTTCGCCTGCGGAGCCCACGAAGCCGGAGCTGGACATGATCCTCAACCAACCCGAAGTGTTGTCGGAACGTCGCACTCGACTGTCCGATATCAGCTGGTGGATGCGGTGCACCGCTGAGAATATTGCGCGGAGGAGCAATGCTGAAGACGAGGTTCGCGGGCACTTTTGGGAAGGTAGATACCGAGCGCAAATTTTGCTCGATGAATCCAGTTTGCTGGTGTGCGCGGCGTACGTTGATCTGAATCCGATTCGTGCTGCGCTGGCGGAAACTCCGGAGACCAGTGATTACACCGGAGCGAAGGCTCGGATTGACGATTTGAGCGAGCGGCAGGATCGGCGTCGGCCTAGCACCCATGATTGGGAGCGGAGTCGGGCTCGGCGTCGCAGTGGTTGGATGAGCCCAGTCGAGATTGACGAACAGTCCGACAAGGTTGGTCCTGCGATGGAGTCCTCTGGACGCCGGGCCAGCAGCAAGGGGTTTCTTCCGGTGTCGATGGAGCGGTATCTGGAACTTCTCGATTGGACGGGGCGCCAGTTGCGTGCTGATAAGATCGGCAGCATTCCAGCCCATCTGACCCCGATCTTGCAGCGAATTGGCTTGGACACGCATGGCTGGTGCGATGTGGTGCGGAAATTCGGTCGGATCTTCAAACGAGCGGCAGGCACACCGGAGAGCCTTGCGGGCGAAGCATGCCGTCGCGGGCAGGGATGGCTGTGCGCCAGCGGGAATCCGCTGGGCCTCTCAGCGGTCTGAAGCCGTCGCGGAATGCTGCCGCGAAGACAGGTTCAGGTTATCCGCTGCGCGGTCAGTTGCTGCATTGCGGCAATTGCACCATTTGCCTGCGTGCGGGGAACCGGTTTGCCTTTGATCCGGCGGTTCCTCGCCTCTCAGCGCTACAAATTTCAGCTGAAAGAACGCTCGAAGGAATCTAGAGTAGGGTGGCCCCTTTCGCTATGGACGCTGGCAAGCTGCGGAAATGGTTGCGGCAAGATGCTGAAATGTCCGCTGGTACCTACAACTGGCACGCGGCACTCTGGACGGCGTTTGGTTGGTGGTTGTATGGCAAGCGACTCGACGGCAAGCAATCGTCGATGACAGGCGAGCGCCGGATTGCATCGAATCCATTTGACGGTTTCGGATTGAAGGACGTCAAGCAGGACCGCCGCCGCGAAGCCCGAGCCATCACCTACGAGGAGCTGAGCCGGTTGTTTGACGTGGCCCGCCGCCGTCCCCTGGACGAAGCCCGGACGATCCGCACGGGACCACGGAAGGGCGAGCGAGGTGCCAACGTGCGGCCGCGTCGATGGGCGAACCTGCTGCGGTTGGGGCATGAACGCGCCTTGATCTACAAAACGGCTCTGCTGACGGGTCTGCGGGCTCGCGAGCTACGCACGCTGCGGGTTCGTGACGTGTCGTTTGGAGACGTACCGTTCATTCGATTGCAGGGCGCCAATGAGAAGAACCGCAAAGGCAGTAGCGTCCCGCTCAAGAGCGATTTGGTGTGTGATCTTGCCGCGTGGATTGAAGGCAAGAGCGTTGATGATCTTGTGTTCAACGTGCCGACGGGCCTGCTGCGGATCCTGAACCGGGATCTGGTAGCCGCCGGGATCGATAAGATAGACGACCTAGGCCGCCGGGTTCATATCCACGCACTGCGGCACTCGACAGGCACGCACTTGTCGTCCGCTGGCGTTGCCCCTCGTACGGCGCAAGCCGTGATGCGTCACAGCGACATTGCGTTGACAATGAACACGTACACCGACGAGGGGCTGCTTGACAAAGCCGGGGCGGTCGAACTACTGCCGACGATCACGCTTGCCCCGCCGGTTGAAGATCCATCACGTGGTGCCATCGAGCCCAGCAACCAAGAGTTCGTTCCCCCTCCTGTTCCCCCGAAATCTGGGAGAGAGTGTCAAAACATGGCAGATTTGGCGGAATTGGCAAACTGCCAGGACTCGCGCCAAGATAGCGAAATAGCCCGCAAAACGCAGGGTTTTACGGGCTATTCGGTAGTGGAGCTGAAGAGATTTGAACTCTCGACCTCTGCATTGCGAACGCAGCGCTCTCCCAGCTGAGCTACAACCCCAATTGACTAGCGGGATATTCTAATAGGTGCTAGACGGGTGGTCCAGCGGGTTGATTATGCGTGATTTTACCACGGGGGCGGGTCATGGCACTACTCAAATCGCGTCGCTGCCGCGCTCACCAGTGCGGATGCGAATGCAGTCGTCGATGGGGAGTACAAAAATCTTACCGTCGCCGAGTTCACCTTGTTCGCTACTGCGCCCGCCGGCCAGGATCGCATCGATTGTTGGCTGCACGAATTCTTCGTTAACTCCTATCTGCAGCTGTACTTTTCGTAGCAAATTGACGCCGTAGTCGCGGCCGCGCATGCCACCGGTCTGGCCTCGCTGACGACCAAACCCCTGACAATCTACCACAGTCAAGCGATGGACTTCGACTCGGGTCAGGGCCTCTTTGACGGCGTCAAGCCGCGAGGGCTGAATAATGGCAATGATGAGCTTCATCGTTCGTCAGAAAACCTGTTGCGTACGTCCCGCCTCTGGATAGGAATTTCACAGCATAGCGGATACCAAGAGTTTCGCGTAGACGCCGTCGGGACGCGACGTACAACGGATTGGCTCGGTTTCTTAGTACGCCAAATTGGGAGCCAGCCAACGCTCGACGGTTTCAATCGGCCAGCCTTTCCGCTTCGCATAGGATTCGATTTGATCCTTGGTCATCCGTTCGACCGTGAAGTAGCGAGCTTCGGGGTGACCGAAGTACAGGCCACTCACGGCAGCGCCGGGAGTCATGGCATAGCTGCTGGTGAGTTCGATTCCGGTCTGCTTTTCAGCGTCGAGTAAATCGAAGAGGGTCCGCTTTTCAGTGTGATCCGGGCAGGCTGGATAACCTGCAGCAGGTCGGATACCGCGGTAGCTCTCACCGATCAATTCTTCTTTGGATAGTCCTTCTGAGTTGCCGAATCCCCAGTCACCACGAGCCCGTTCGTGGAGCATTTCGGCGAGTCCTTCGGCGAGCCGGTCTGCGATCGCTTGCACCATGATGGCTTTGTAGTCATCGAGCTCCTCCTTGTACTTCATCGCAAGTTCCATGGCACCGATGCCGGTGGTGACGGCAAAGCCACCGATATAGTCTTCGCGACCGCTGTCAAGCGGCGCGATGTAATCGGCCAGAGAACGATAATCAGCTTGGCCCTTGCGCTCCCATTGCTGGCGTAAGAAGTGCAACCGTGAGAGTTCCTCGCTCCGGGACTCATCGGTGTACAGGATCACGTCCTCGCCATCGCTCGCTGCAGGCCAGAAACCGTACACCGCGTTGGCGGTCAGCAATTTGCCTGCGATGACTTCGTCGAGCAAGCTATTGGCATCTTGAAACAGCTCTTTGGCTTGCTCGCCCACGACTTTGTCCTGAAGAATCTTGGGATACTTTCCCTTCAATTCCCAAGTACTGAAGAAGGGCGACCAATCGATATAGGGTCGAATCTCTGCAAGCGGAATGTCCTTGAGCACGCGTGTGCCAGTGAAGGATGGCTTGTCAATTTGGACGTTCGCCCAATCGGTTTGGAAGTGCTTTTCAAGTGCTTCGGCGTAGGGCACAAGGGTCTGCTTGCGACCCTGGAAACTGGCCACGAGTTTCTTTTGTGTTTCGACGTTATCAGCAATGAATTCGTCACGGTGTTCCTTGCTGAGCAACCGTTCGACCACGTTCACGCTGCGACTCGCGTCGAGCACGTGGATTACGGGGCCGTCGTATCCGGGAGCGATCTTGACGGCGGTGTGCTTAGCACTTGTGGTGGCACCGCCGACCAAGAGCGGCATCGTAAACCCGCTTCGTTTCATCTCCCGAGCGACATGTGTCATCTCGTCGAGCGATGGTGTGATCAGGCCGCTTAAACCGATCATGTCCACGTTCTGCTTGATGGCCTCCTCCAGGATCTTTTCGGAGGATACCATCACGCCCAGATCGATGACCTCGTAGTTATTGCACTGCAAGACGACGCCAACGATATTCTTACCGATATCGTGGACGTCACCCTTGACGGTTGCGATGAGGAACTTGCCCCGCGCGGCTTCGTCTTGGGTTCCGGCCAACCGTTTCTCTTCGTCCATGTAGGGCTCGAGGTAGGCAACCGCCTTCTTCATCACGCGCGCCGACTTGACGACTTGGGGGAGGAACATCTTGCCCTGTCCAAACAGATCGCCGACGACTTTCATGCCGTCCATCAGGGGACCTTCGATCACTTGGATGCAGCGATCGAAATGCTGGCGAGCTTCCTCAGTGTCCTCGGTGATGTACTTGTCGATGCCTTTAACGAGCGCGTGTTTCATCCGCTCGGCAACCGGCTCACTTCGCCATGCGAGATCCTCGCCAGATTTCTTTTTGCCACCGCTCTTCACAGTTTCGGCGAATTCGAGCATTCGCTCGGTGGCGTCACTACGCCGATTCAGCAGTACGTCTTCGACCCGCTCCAGCAGATCTTTGGGGACCTGTTCGTAAACCTCCAGCTGGCCCGCATTGACGATTCCCATGTCCAAGCCAGCGGCAATCGCGTGGTAGAGGAACGCGCTGTGAATGGCTTCGCGGACGGGGTCGTTGCCGCGGAAACTGAAGCTAATGTTACTGACACCACCACTGGTTTTGGCCCCGGGGCATTCGACCTTGATCCGCCGGACAGCATTGATGAAATCGACTGCGTAATTGTTGTGCTCTTCCATCCCGGTGGCGATGGTAAGAATGTTCGGATCAAAAATAATGTCTTCGGTCGGGAAGTCGAGTTCCTTGGTAAGCAGATCGTAGGCGCGTTTGCAAATTCGCACCTTGTTATCTTCGTCAGCGGCTTGTCCCTCTTCGTCGAAGGCCATCACGACTGCGGCCGCGCCGTACTGCCGAACTAAGCGTGCACGCCGCAGGAATTCGGCTTCGCCATCCTTCAGCGAAATCGAGTTCACGATCGCCTTGCCCTGAACGTTCCGCAATCCTGCTTCGAGGACTTCCCACTTGCTACTGTCGATCATCACAGGCACAGCTGCCGCGACGTGATCGCCCGCGATCAATCGCAGGAAACGCGTCATCGCCTCGACGCCGTCGAGCATGCCTTCGTCGAAATTGACGTCGATGATCGTCGCACCGTTTTCCACTTGCTCGCGCGCGATTTCAACGGCCTCTTCGTACTTTTCGTCGCGGATCAGACGAGCAAACTTCTTGCTGCCCATCACGTTGGTACGTTCGCCGACCATTGTGAAGGGGATCTCCGGTCGCATCGCCATCGGCATTTGGCCCGACAGACGCGTATAGACGGGGCCGACGGAATCCTGCTTCGGTTTCCGCCCCTTGATGCGTTCGGCCATGGCGCGAATGTGGTCGGGCGTCGTTCCACAGCATCCCCCGAGGATGTTCACCCAGCCGTTATCAGCGTACTCGCCGACCTTGTCCGCCATCGCCTTGGGGCCGAGGTCGAACTCGCCCATCTCGTTCGGTAGGCCGGCGTTCGGGTGGCAGGAGACAGGGATTTCGGCGACGTGGGACAATTCTTCGATGTGCGCTCGCATCACATCGGGACCGAGGGCACAGTTCATACCCACCGACAACAGGGGGAAGTGATTGATCGCGGTCCAAAATGCTTCGACAGTCTGAGCACTGACGAATGTCCGACCGCCGTCGCCGAAGGTACCGCTGGCCATGACCGGCACACGGCGGCCGCCGGCTTGGTAGAAATCAGAAATTGCGAATAAGCAGGCCTTCAGGTTCAGCGTATCGATCGCCGTTTCGGGCAAGAGAATGTCCACGCCCGCGGCAACCAGTGAGTCAACTTGGGCGCGGTAGCTGTCAACCATCTGTTCGAACGTCGCCCCTCGGTGGGCGGGGTCGTCTTCCGTGCTGATCGCCAGCTGTTTCGTCGTTGGACCGATGGAACCAGCCACAAAACGTGGTTTGTCGGGGGTGCGCTCGGTCCACTCATCGGCAGCAATTCGAGCGCAGCGGACCGCCGCGTGATTGATCTCGTCGACCAGTTCCAAAGGTAGGTCGAATTCAACCATACCAACCGGAGAGGCGCCAAACGAGTTGGTCTCGACAATGTCACTGCCCGCTTCAAAGTAAGCGCGGTGGATATCCGTGATTTTGTCTGGATGCGTCAGGCAGAGGATATCAGAGAAATTCTTGAGGTCCTTGTGGTGGTCAGCGAATCGGTCACCCCTCACATCCGCTTCACTCAGCCCGAAACGCTGGATCATCGTCCCCATGGCGCCATCGAGCAGCAAAATGCGCTCGCGGATGAGGTGATGCAGTTGAGAGTCAGACGCTTCGTATGGCATGTCGGTCGAGTTTGAAATGACTGGGAGAGAACGGATGGCGGTTTGGCCGCCAACATAAAGGGGAATTCTTACCGAATCGCGCGATCTTGACAGCGAATCGACTAAAACCTAGAAACATGCGCCCCTATATAGCTGTTTTGCAGATATTCGTTAACCCGCGTCGTTTCAAGACGAAGGAAATTGGTCGATGAGTGAAGAAGAACCTAAGAAGTCCAAGATTGAGCTGCTCAAGGAAGAGAGCATCGGGCTGCGTGGTTCGATCGTGGCCGAGCTCGCCGACCCAACGACCGACCAAGTCGCCGATGGAACCACGAAGCTATTGAAGTTTCATGGTACCTACCAGCAGGACGACCGGGACCTGCGTAAGTCGCGACGGAAGGAAGGTCTCGGAAAAGCCTACTCGTTCATGGTTCGCAACCGGATTCCCGGCGGCAAGATCACCGCTGCGCAAATGCTCGGTGAACTCGACATTGCCGACGAACTTGGCAACGGCACCATGCGGATCACCACCCGCCAGAGCATCCAGCTCCACGGCGTTGTCAAGAATAACTTGTGGGGCGTGATTCATCGCATCAATGAGATCAAGCTCTCGACTAAGTCGGCCTGTGGCGATGTGACGCGGAACATCTGCTGCTGCCCGGCACCGCTGCGCCACAACGGTCTTCGCGACCAGCTTCAGAAACTGGCTGATGAGATCGCGATTCATGTCCAGCCCACCACTGAGGCTTACCACGAAATATGGGTCAAAGACCCAGAGACTGGTGAAAAGGAACAGGTTGTCGGACCGCCAGTCGAGGCGGAACCCGATCCCATCTACGGAAAGGCGTACCTGCCGCGAAAGTTTAAGATCGCATTGGCGTTGTGCGATGACAATTGCATCGACATTTACGACAACGATCTCGGGCTGCTCGGAGTAACCGAGGGCGACGAGCTGATTGGTTTCAATATTCTGGCCGGTGGCGGTATGGGCACCACGCCCAGTAAGAAAAATTGCTTTCCGGCGCTCGCCAAGCGTCTAACTTTCGTGAAGACGGAGCACTTACTCCCGATCATCACCGCAATTATTCTCGTTCAGCGTGACTTCGGTAATCGCGAAGATCGTAGCCAGGCGAGAATGAAGTACCTGATTAACAATCTCGGCATTCCCGCATTCCGTCAGAAAGTCGAAGAATACCTGTCACAGGCGGAGGCAATCTGCGGTGTCGCTGATGGCAGCGTGCCGCGTCCATTGCCCGAACCGCATGCCGCCGACGTGAGTGGACACAACGACCACATGGGTTGGCACGAGCAAGGGGACGGAAAGTGGTTTCTGGGACTGCCGATCGAGAACGGACGCGTTAAAGATGAAGGCAAACTGCAACTGAAGTCTTGTTTTCGGGTGCTCTTCAACGGGCACGTTAGCAACGCCCGTCTGACAATGCAGCAGAACATCATCCTCTGCGATATCGAGCCGGAAAAACGGGGCGAGATCGAACAGATTTTGGCAGATCACGGCGTCGTCAGGATTGAGCAGATCAGCAACGCCCGCCGATTCTCATTCGCGTGCCCGGCGCTGCCCACCTGTGGGCTGGCGGTTACTGAGAGCGAGCGCGCCCTACCCGGCGTGATTGATGAAGTCGAAGCGGAATTGAGTGAGTTGGGGCTTGCCGAGGAGCAATTCACAATTCGCATGACGGGATGCCCCAATGGCTGTGCCCGTCCCTACAACGCCGACATCGGCTTGGTCGGTCGTAGCGTGGACGGAAAGTCTGGTGAAGGCCGCTACACCGTGTTTCTCGGCGGTAATTTGCTGGGTAATCAAATGGCAGAAATTTACAAAGATCAAGTGCCACGTAGTGAAATCGTGGCTACCCTGCGACCTGTTTTCATCCATTTTAAAGAGAATCACCAGCCAGGTGAGTGCTTTGGCGATTTCTGCCATCGCATTGGCGTCGGTGCACTGGGCGAAATGGCCGAAACTGCGGTCGAGTGAGTCTCAGGCTCGGTAATTCGCCCGACACAGAGTGAACGGGCAAAGCGATTTATGCAGATGAGTCGATGCCGCTCTCTGATGGTGGTAGCGACTCAAGCGGTTCAGTCGCGTGAGGGAGAATCGTAGTGATTTGTGCTGAGCTTCTCAATCTAAATAAGCGGGCAGCTCGGCACGCATGGCCTCGCGTTCGGATTCCATGTGAGGTGCGTCGCCACAGAGCATGATGGCGTGTAGGCGAACGGCGGCCGCTTCGCGAGGTTCGAGCCGGTCCGCGATCTTGCTCCAACGACTGGCGAGATTGGCACGCGCCTCCTCAAGTGTGACCCCCTCGGGGTTGTGAAGCGTGCCGGATTGAATCAGTTTCCATTCGGCCTTAGCTGCTGCCGCGATGGCAGGATTGCTGGCCTGGCCGAGCCATGCCAGGCCCTCATCCCAGCGACGCTGTTGCAAGCAGTAGATGCTGGCCATGAGGCCGGATGGAGGCTTGGCAGCAGCCAGACGTTCCCATTCGTTTGAATTTGGCAGCGTATCGATCGCGCGCCAGAGCGAATCGGTTTCTGAAATGGCCTCTTGATCGCTAGAAATCTTTACGAGCTGCTCCACATCGACGCGAAACGCTGCTAATAGATTGCTGCGATCGTGTGGCGAGAGTCGGTTGCTGATCAGAATTCGGTCTAATAGCACATTGGCCTGGCGCAGCATTTGATCTAGGTCGCTCGTCCGCACAACTCGTTTTCGAGCCGCTCGCCATGAATCGAGTAACAACTCGGTTTCATCCTCATCAAGGTTAGCCGTGTTCTCGAGTTCCTGTGCACTGGCACCAACGACGCGTACTGACGTTGAGAACTCCGTTGCTCGAAGTTGGGCGACAATCGTCGCCAGCGGGTGAATCAACCAAGAAGCTTGTCCAATCAATCGCTGTGCGGCCATGTTTTCGGCGGAACCGGACCGTGAGATATCTGCGATGAGAGCCCAGGAATCGATCAATTCGTCAGCGGTGACCGCCGTGAAGCGACGACCGGCCGCATCTGTTTCAGACCACAGATCTAAAGTCGCTGTCGTAATTGCCGCACTACTGGGCGGCGGTAGGGGGGCATCTCGGATGACGTCGGGTGCCTCCGCTGGAGGCGGAGCCGGGTTGCTCGATCCATTCGACGAAGGCGGGATATTCGCAGGCTGAGGATTGATGGAAGGCGGCGTATCATCCGGCAGTTGGGGTACGGGGCGCGTGGGGATATCCGGGGCGGGCAATCCGATGTCAGGCATTTCGGTAGCCCGCGCAAGTGCTGCCATCAATTCGGCGGTGGTCAGTTCGTGGGGCTCGGCCTGATCGCGCGTGGGTGTGTGCATCGCGGTGTCTGGAACGGCAGGCAAGGGAGCCGGCGGGCGTGTCGGTATCGTCTCCGGTGCCGTCAACTCTGAATTGGATGTGGGTAAGGCCACTTCCGGCGGAGGCGATGCAACTGCAGGTGGCGGTGCGGGTTGCGCCAGCGGTAAGGGCGAGGTGAGTGCCTCCTGAATCAGCGGTTGAGACTTCCTCGCCGATAGTTTCTGGGTGGACTGTGTCACGGCCAGATCCTCTGCCGATTGCGGCAGCGACATCCGATAGCCGATGGTTGCAGCAATTAATAGAATTGATGCAGCTGCGAGGGAGACAATTAAACGAGGTCCCTGAAACCAACGTGTCCATCGCGTCGAACGGGAGCGGAATTGTAACTCAGCGAGCACCTCGATGGCTTCGGTTCGATAATTAGCATGTATCTTCGGAAGGCGCCGTTGATCAGAAGCCTGTTGTTTGACAGGGTGGCGAAACGGCCGTCGAGCGGTTGGGGGAGCTACGCCAGGCGGATCCGTCGCGGGCTGCGGAATCATGTGACCGAACAGACGGAGACCATGCTGCTGATCGTCTTGACTCGATGGTTGCAACGAGGGGGGCGTCCCATCGATGCATGAAGCAGATTGCAGCACGATCGGAAGCATCCGACCCACACGAACCTGTTGGAAATAGCTGCCGCGGAATCGCGGATCGATCAACCGGTAGGTCGATAGCACGATTCGGGTGAGTTGCTGTTCATTGGATTCGGAGGGTTCCACCAGCTGACTTGACGCGATCGCATCGGCGCTGCGATGGGCGGCGCTGCGTATGATTGGCAAACGCCATTCGAGATTGCGGACACCAATGGTGGCGAAGTCGCCCTCGTTGGCGCCGAGCGTACCAGACTGCTCCCGCTGGGGCGGAGAATCGATCGAATCGTCTTGGAGGGAGTCGCCACCGAGATCCAACTCGAATTCGCGAATGAGTTCATCGACGGAAACTCCGCTAGCGGCCACGTCCTGCTGCGTATCAATCCGATTGCCGTCACCTTCGCTGCCAGCGGCATTGTCTCCATCACCACGGCGATCGCTATCTGGCAGCGCACGGTTGTACGGCGGAACGCGATTGAGCGGATCCATCGGTGATGTGCTATTGGTGGAAACGGGTTCAGAAATAGTAGTCAATCCATTGTGTCCCATTGTACGCTCCCCACACGGGCGGGGGTCGCAATTTTTAGTTGCCTGCTCCATCGGCCGAAAATTTCTGAGCTGAGGGCGCTCTCGCCCGCACGTATGATGGCGGCTCGATAGCCTATTTCCAGACGTGATTCCAGCGTGGACCGGTCCAATCGCTTCGTCGGCGAGATTCCGCCCCGCAGGATGCTCACAGCGGCAACCCGCAAAGAATCCACTCATTCCAGCAGATCCCGCAAATTCCGATCAAGTCGCCTAACCGTCAAAGTCGATACTTCGGTGGCAGGACGGTCTGGCGTCGGGTCGCCGTGCCTTGTTACACACACCTGCGTCGACTCGTTTCTAGCCGAAAGATTGAACTGCCGTGATACCGCCTTGCACTCGATTGAAGAAACACAGCTTTGTTCGCGAACTGGAGATGGACCGTGTGTCTGGATTGGGGAAGGCGAAATCGGTCTCGATCCCGTTAGCGCAAATCACTCGTTTGCTGATTGACGCCAGCGACTCAAATCGAGCTTGGTTGCGGGATTTCGCTGATGATTGTGTGAAAATTGATGCAGATTTGTACGAAGTCTTGTTGGCCTACCAGTCGCTACGTGGAACGTCCAGTTAGCGAGGTGGACGGCGGAAAGTTTCGCCGCCACGGTTCTTAGTTTACTCAGCCCTCTCATAGGAAAAGCGTCATGCGTTCGATCGCAGTTATCAACCAAAAAGGCGGTGTTGGGAAAACGACCAGCAGCGTGAATCTGGCCGCCGCTCTGGCTCGGGCTGGCCGCCGTGTGTGCGTGATGGATCTTGATCCGCAAGCTCACGCATCCTTGCACTTAGGCATCACCGCCATTGATGGTGAAGCGACCATGTACGAAGTGCTATGCGGGGAAGCCTCACTGAGCGATGCACGCCAGCAGGTCGATGAGAACCTGTTCGTCGTGCCCTCCAACCTCGATCTCGCGGCTGCTGAGATGGAGCTGGCCTGCGAAGTCGGTCGAGAGATGATCTTGAGCGATAAGTTGGCCGACGACAATGAGGACTTTGACTACCTGATCCTTGATTGCCCTCCCAGCCTTGGCGTGCTGACGATCAACGCGTTAGTTGCAGTCTCGGAAGTCTTTCTGCCGCTGCAGCCGCACTTCCTCGCCCTGCATGGACTCAGCAAACTGCTGCGAACCATTGAAGTTGTTTCGCGACGCATGAATAGCCGACTGCGACTGTCCGGTGTTGTGCTATGCATGTACGACTCCAATACGCGTTTGGCAGCAGAGGTCAGTACGGACATCGACGAATTCTTTACCGCGTCGAAAGACTCTCGGGAGTTCTTCCGAAATGCCAAGTTCTTCGATACACGGATTCGTCGAAACATCCGGCTCGCGGAAGCTCCAAGTTTTGGCAAGTCAATCTTTGACTACTCCGGCGAAAGCAATGGCGCCATCGACTATCAGTCTCTGGCTGACGAAGTCATCGCTCAGGAGGCGAGTCGAGTGGGGACTATTGCCACGCCGATCGCTGCGTAGGATTGGGGGCAGCCCCGAGCACGAGCATAGGGTAAAATTGCGACAACTATCTCACTCGGGGAACGCTCATGTTGATTAATGGACCTTTTGCTCAGAATCGTGGCGTCTCGCGCCGCGATGCATTGTTGAGCGGGATCGCGACAGCCGCGGTAGCCGCGGGTAGCTCGGTGGCGAATGCAGCGGATGCGGACGGGAGCCCGCGAGCCAACACGCCCGATGATCGTTGCCAATCTCCGAAGCAATACTCGTTTCGTAAATCGATCAATCTGTGGGCGTTCCCGTATCCCGACCGGATGACACTCCGAGAGTGCATGCAGCTCGCCAAGCAAGCTGGCTTTGATGGCATCGAGCTCAACTACGATCTCGAGAATGATCTTTCGCCGAAAGCATCTAACAAACAGCTCGCTGCGATCCGGCACATGGCCGACGAGATCGGAATCGAGATCAGTGGCTTATGCAGCTTTCTGTTTTGGCCCTACCCGCTGTCAAGCAACGATTCCGCCAAGCGAGATCGCGGGGTTGAACTGGCGGGGATGATGGCTGAGGCCGCAAGCCAAATGGGAGTGGAGAATTTGCTTGTCGTGCCTGGTGCAGTTCACATCCCTTGGCGTGACGATCACGAGCCGGTGCCGAATGATGTCTGCCTCAAGCGAGCAAAACAGGCGGTTGGAAAATTGGTGCGCCAGGCAGAGACATTCGGGGTCTACTTAAACATGGAGAACATCTTCTTCAATGGTTTCCTGATGACTCCCATGGAGATGAACCAATTTGTCGATGGCTTTGGAAGCGAAGCCATCCAGGTTCATTTCGATACAGGGAATATTTCGATGTTCCAATTTGCCGAACACTGGGTTCCCATCCTAGGCGAGCGAATCCGGAACGTGCATTTTAAAGAGTTCACTAAAAAGGGCACCGACTACTCACTGGAGACATTTCGTCCGCTACTCGATGGCACGACGAACTGGCCTGCCGTGATGGAGGAACTCGACAAAACGAACTACCGTGGCTACGTGACGTTCGAGTACTTCCATCCGTACCCGCACTATCCAGAAGCGCTTGTCTACCAGACATCGGATTCGCTTGATCGAATGCTGGGACGCTGGTCGGCCTAGTTGCAAGTTGCGTTGTTCATGCAAGTTGCGTTGTTCATCCGACACGCTCGCAAGACAGTCTACCTCGCTCCTCACCTGCGCCTCGGGTTAGTAGCGATGCACTCGGGTTAGTAGCGATGCACTCGAGTTAGTAGCGATGCATTCGGGCAGCGAGAGCAACTAACTCAACAGGCGGCTCGACATTTAGATGCATCCAGTGGGCCGCTCGATGCCAATATCGGGTGAGGTTTTGAACCTGTTGTTCTGTGCCACGGCGACCGCATGGGAAACACGAGCGAGCGATCCAGTAGGGGAGCGGCCCACGAAAATTAAATCACGTCACTGTGATCGATTATCCTCAGTCGTCCGCTCGCTATCTTCGATCAGTCCGTACACGCGCAGGCTTTCGCACTTACCCTGGACTTCTTGACGAGGCAATGCGGTGAAATGATCGGACGCTGAG
The DNA here is from genome assembly GCF_007860105.1 of Allorhodopirellula heiligendammensis. NCBI lineage: Bacteria > Pseudomonadati > Planctomycetota > Planctomycetia > Pirellulales > Pirellulaceae > Allorhodopirellula > Allorhodopirellula heiligendammensis. The sequence goes on along the minus strand of NZ_SJPU01000004.1, from coordinate 223,114 downwards.
AGTGCATGGAGGGTCGCCTCAGTAACTAGCAAATCGTGCCCGACACGCTTAGTCAGTGCTTCCACCCGCGCCGCTACGTTCACTGCGTCGCCCATCGCAGTATATTCCTGGCGTTCGGGCGCGCCGATGCTGCCCACCATCGCGATGCCCGTGTTGATCCCCACTCCGATCTTCATTTCGGACCATCCAACGCGAGCGAAATCGCCCTTCATTGCCTCGATGCGAGTGAGAAGTTTACGCCCCGCATTGACGGCATCATCGGCATGTCGCTCACTGGCGGAAGGATTACCACCGATTCCAAAGATAGCCATGAAACCATCGCCTAGAAATTTGTTAATCATCCCTCCGTGTTGCTCGACAATCTTCACCGCCTCGCCGAACATTAAGTTCAATCCGGCGATTACATCGTCAACGGGTGCGTTTGCTGAATGAGCGGTAAAATTGCGGACATCCACGAACATCACCGTGATCATTTGCTTGGTGCCTCCGAGAGTTCCAGGCGTGTTAGTTACATCACGAGCATCCTGAGCCGCCAGGATCTGCTTGACGGCCTCGCGGCCGACGTGCCGGCCAAATGTTGCTTGCAAGCGTTCCCGCTCAGCGAGCCCGGCGATCATGGCATTGAACTGATCGATCAGCATTCCGAACTCGTCTGCTCGGAGAGTTTCGATTTTCGCGGTTAAGTCGCCCTTGGCAACTGCCAGGGCGGCACTCTGCAGTTCTAACACCGGTGACGCTACCAAACGACCTAGTAACCACGACGTCGCGATGCCAAAACTGACTGCGACAACGGCCACGACGACGGCAAATATGGGAGCTGTTTGAGTCGCGTCAGGTACTAAAATTAACAATACCAGTGACAGCACTGGACTGACGACAGCCGATGCCGACCACATCAATCCACGCTGAGAAATTGTCATCGGCGCAGTGCCTGAGACGTTTGCAGGGGTTCCTGTCTGGAAGAAAACCGGAAACAACGTTTGCTGAATAACCAGTTCGACCGCAAAGAAACTATGGGTGACCGCGATCAGCGAAGCAATCAGGAAGGAAGTCGTCAGATGAATTACTACGTTGATCGAGAGCGGCTCATTCAGACTGGCTAGCGCCAACGGGAAGACGGGAATGCAGCTCAACCAGCCCATCGATGCGACGGCCAAGAACCACCAGGGCAAATTCACTACCTTTCGTCGCGAAGCCTCCAGATCTTCATCGCTCACGTTCGTGCCGTTGATCAGGCTGTGATGGATGGGACGCAGCTGATAAATCGGGATCAAAAACAGCAGCACCGCCAACGGGTAGACGACGAGGTTGAACCATTGCCAACACGCTGAGAAACGCGCCATCTGGAGTTGAGATAGCAGCGGCTCGATTTGCCAGAAATTATACAAGATGTTAAAGACACTGCCGACCAAGTTGGCGACAATCGGCGAGAGGACAACGAGCAACAACCCATGGCGGTGAAAGAACGTCCAGTCGCGTTTCGCAGATAACGTCGTGGAAGGCGACGGATTGGCATCGAGACTCAGGTCAATGGTGTCAGTAGTCAAAACAATCTTCCGGTAAACGATCCGCTCCTACTTAGCACGAGGCTCACCCGATGTCGACGATGCTGTTCTGCGACATTTCCTCGTCAGTTTCCGCTTTTATCACACAGCGCCCGTAGTTCGGCGACAACTTCCGATGCGTCAGCCGACCCCGCCAGGTTGGTGCGTTCCTCTGGATCGGTATCCAAGTCAAAGAGCTGCTCAAAAACAGGGTTCGTGTTAGGATAGCGAATGTACTTCCATTTGGTTGTTCGGATACCTTCGGACTCCGCAATGGGAGCACGTGGTGGGTCTGTGTTGTAGGTATGTTCGCAATAAAAATGAGATCGCCAATTGTCGGCACTCCCGTCGATAACCGGCATCAAATCCTTGCCTTGCATTGCGTCAGGAGGCGTGATGCCCGCCAACGCCAGCATCGTGGGGGCGAGATCGATGCCGAGGGCAAGTTCGTCCCGTCGTCCAGAACGCAGCGGTTCCGGAATACGAGGATCGTAGACAATCAGGGGAACGCGAATGGAATCTTCATAGAGTAGCCACTTCCCAAACAAACCGTGATCGCCAAGCAAGTCACCGTGGTCTGACGTGAAGATAATGACGGTATTCTCGTCAAGCTTCAGTTGTTTGAGCGCAGCGAGTATTTCGCCCACCGCCTGATCTGCTCGTGTTACCGTGCGGTAGAACGTGCGTAAGTGTGACTGCAGACGTTCATTGGATGCGAGAAAGCCCCTGCTGTTGTCTCCATTCAACGACTCGCGAATGAACTTGGGTTGCGACTCGAAATCGTCAGCGGTAAACGTGGGGGAGCAGGGGAGTTCTGCGTTTTCGTAAATATTGGGTGTCAGGGGATCGAAATAATTGAATGGACCGTGTGGCTCTTTGAATGCGACGGTCAAGCAGAACGGCTGGTCCGGCGTGGACTGTTGTAGAAACTCAATCGCTTTGTCTGACATCACCTGGGTCAAATACTGGCCTTCCCCGTCTACGTCCTGCCGGTACGCGATGTTTTGCGGAAATCCGTACCAATCGTCGAACTTGTTGGCAGGAAGACAGAGTTCGCGTCGATGCAGGGCTGGGTTGCCGATAGCGTATTTGCCAAGATAGCCGGTGCGATATCCCGACTTCCGTAACATCGCGGGATACGTCTTGGCAAACGCGGCGGCGCTCAGCGGGGCCTTGAAATCTCGGATCCCATGGCGATTCATTTGTTGGCCGGTGAACAGACATGCGCGGCTGCTGCAGCAGATTGGCGTGGTCACGAACGCATTGTCGAAGTAGATGCCGCGTTGCGCAAGTGAATCCATGTGAGGCGTGTGGACGGCTGTGTTACCTGCGAAGCCCATGACGTTTTGCGGCTGGTCGTCGGTGAACATGAGCAGAATGTTCGGACGCTTGTCCTCCGCACGCGCGGACGGTGACAGCAACGCACTAGCCGCTACCAGGGTGACGATGCAATGCAACCAAAAGAGCCTCATGGTGTCCGACTTTCTCAGGGAACGTAGCGGGATCGAGGATGCCGCACCCCGATCGCTCAGGCCGGTAGTATAGCACCGCCCTGTCCCTATTGCTGAGGTGTTGCCGCGACCGACGCTCGAAAATACTCTCCGAGCGCGACTATCGAGGACGGAGGGAAGGCGTCTGCGTTGGCGACCACATGGCAGGGCAATGTTTCGTGGCGCGATGACGCTGCGACCGCGACGAGAGTGTCGTCGGCGCATAAAAAAACGGGGTGAGTCTCTCTTTTGGAGAAACTCAGCCCCGATTGAGCGTATCGACGTTTTCTCAACTCTGTGATCGGTTCCCCCCGCCCGAATTCCCCACCGGCTGCTCGTTATTCGTAAAGTTATCCGAACAGGCGCGGTGAGTGGAATTCGTTATGGGGAAGCGATATTCAGCGTGGAAAGCGTCCTCTTGAACTTCGCTTGATACTCAATCCATCAGGATGGATGATTAGCATCCGCAAGCCGGTGCTGCGTCGCAGCAAGGCTCAGCAACTTGGCAATCGCATCCGCAGTTGTGGTTGTGGAACAGTTTGTTCAACAGGCCCTTCAGGCACGATTGACGAGGAGCACAGCAAGGGGCTGGTTCGCAGCAGTCGTTTGCACAACCGCAATCCGAAGCCGATCCGCAAGTGTCGCAACCGTTGTCGCAGGAGCTAGCTGCATTGCAGCAAGGTTCTGGGCAGCAAACGGTGACGGGAACTTGACGGCAGACGACGCGAGGAACGCACTTGGTCACGGTGTAAGGCTCGCAAACTTTGCGGCACTTAGCAACGCGGATCGTTTCTTGGTAGCATTCTTTGCGGCAAACCGTGTGGCACACGGTCTTGGTGCGGCATTCGGGAACCATCTTGCAAACTTTGTACGTGCAAACCTTGGTGCGGCATTCTGGGACCATCTTGCACACAGTGTAGTTGCAAGTCTTTTGACGGTTTTCGCAAACCATCTTGCACACGGTGTAGTTGCAGGTCTTGGTGCGGCATTCTTGAACCATCTTGCAAGTTGTGTACTTGCAAACCTTTTGACGGTTTTCGCAAACCATCTTGCAAACTTTGTATTCGCAGGTCTTGGTGCGGCACTCTGGGACCATCTTGCAAACGGTATAGTTGCAGGTCTTTGTGCGGCATTCTGGGACCATCTTGCAAACTTTGTATTCGCAAACCTTGGTACGGCACTCAGGAACACGACGGCATACGGTGTAAGGAATTTCGCGGGTGCGGCATTCTTTCACGTACTTCGTGCAGGTGATTTCTCGTTCTTCACAGGTAGGAACCCAGACCTTCTTGCAGATTGTCTTGGGGCAGCCTTGAACACACTCGACGCGGCACTTGCCGGGGCAGTATACCGTACGGCAGGTGGTTGGGTCGTAGTGGCATGTGCCGGGCTCACGCACGGTACGACGAATCATTGGGCCAGGAACCGTTTCGGTAACTGTGTCCCAATGTCCACCCTTGACCTGAATGGTCTTGGTGTACTGGACTGGAACCGTAACGGTGTAGTTCTCTGTGCGAACTTTGTCTTCACGCACGGTGTTGTAGACCGTGTAGTTGATGTTCCGTGTACGAGTTTCGTAAACGGGTTTCATCACGGTGTAGTTGATCGTCTTTTGACGAGTCTCGTACACTGGCTTGTTGACGGTGTAGTTGATCGTCTTGGTGCGAGTCTCGTAGACGGGCTTTTGGACCGTGTAGTTGATCACACGCTCGTGTTGCTCGTAAACGGGCTTGCTAACAGTGTAGTTGATCGTCTTTTGACGAGTTTCATACACAGGTTTCTTAACGGTGTAGTTGATCACTCGTGAGCGAGTTTCGTACACAGGTTTGTTGACTGTGTAGTTGATCGTCTTTTCGCGAGTTTCGTACGTTGGCACCATGACGGTGTACTGCACTTCTTTTTGGACCGTTTCCGGCACCATCCGAGTGCGATTGACAACTTGGTCAACATAGTACGTTTCGTTCCGTGTACGATGGCGAGTCTCTTGGACTTGTTCCATCACAGTCTCGCGAACTGTCCGCATCACGGTGTACGATCCATTTCCAGCACCTTCGCTGGTGACCACACCAGGAGCGGCAACAGCAACGGAACCATCAACGACGACCGAGTCGTCGGAGACAACACCACCATCGGCAACGACAGAGCCGCCGCCACAGCTGCTGCAGCCTTGGTAACTGATCGTGCTACAATAAGCAGCATGAGCAGCATTGGCACCCGACACAACCGCGATCAACGCGAGTGCGGGTAGTAACCACAACCTTTTCATAACACTTTCCTCTCAAGTAACAACGTTTAAAAGCGTTGTAGGACTTAGCTTTCCACTGGCAGCCGGAACCCCCCGGCATCGCCCATCAACATCGCAATTCATTCCCACCAACCCAGTCCATGCGGAGCGAAAACGGTAGATACCGCGTTGCGTCCCCGATGTCTCTTGTCCGCGTGGTGCCCGTCGGCCACACTAAAGCCGGTCGGTCGCTTACAAGAGCGGGAGGGTCGAGTTGCAATCACTCGCCGCTAACACGTACACAAGGCGTGAGGGATAGCGAAAATGATTTCGATGCACAAACTACATCGTCTGCGGATGAATCATGGAACAAAGAAAGGTGTCCGACCAGGTAAAATATGGGGTCTAGGCTGTGCAAACGTGCCGTCCGTTCCGGTTTTACCGATTATCCGTTTTTTGACCCCATCCTCGATATGCCACCTTCCATGAATCCACCAATCTCAGCTGGGCACCCGGATGGAGCTGGTTCCAATGAAATCGTTCGTACGGATTTATCCACTCCGGCCGTCGGGCGGCTGAGCCTTTACTTTCGCGAACTACATCGCTTGCTCGATGCTGGGCAAACGTCGACGAACAGTCGCGACTTAGCGGCGATGGTAAACGTCTCGGCTGCCGTCGTCCGACGGGACCTCAGTTCGATTGGGTCGGTGGGCCGGCGTGGTGTGGGGTACGATGTCGCATCACTTGCTGATCATATCGGGGTCGTTTTGGGCAGCGGCGTGCACTGGAAGGCCGTGATGATCGGGGTCGGGTTCCTCGGCAATGCTCTACTCCGCTATCGCGGGTTCGAGCGACTCGGATTTTCGCTGGCTGCTGCATTCGATACCGACCCGACCAAGATTGGTGGCGTCGTTGGGAATACAAAGATTTTGCCCATGGACCAACTCGAACCGGTACTGCGGGAACTGAAACCCGAACTGGCAATCCTCGCCGTACCAAGCGAACAAGCGAAAGAGGTGGCCGCCCAAGTCGTGGCGTTGGGCATCCAAGGAATCCTGAACTTCGCTCCCACCACGCTGAGAGTTTCCTCGGCAGTAGCCGTCATCAACGTGGACCTCGCCAGCGAGCTGCAGCAGCTCGCTTTTCGCATTCAGAATGCCTGAGCAGGACTGCCCCAATGATTGGGCTCAGAAGTCGTTAAACACTAGCCCACGCTGCGACGGAGTCGAGGTTGATATGGTTTTTCGACCATTGATTTCGTTGCCGTTCTGTTCCGCTGTTCTGAGTCGCGATATCGACGGCAGGCAGTAGCCCCGGACGCCAGACCGGGGTTGGAAGAAAAACGCACTTATCACCGCATTCACGCTAAAAGCCGTTTACGGCGTGGGTGGCGAGAGGCGTCGCCAACCATTCTGACGCTGGTTTTTTCGAGGAAGGCCTATCCAGAAAACTCGCCGCCACGTCTCTTTGGAAAGTAACGCGATCCCTAGTTCAGCCGAATCACAATTCCCCTGGTATCGGCAGACTTGGTGGCTTTCTTGGCAGCAGATTTTTTCTTGACAACCTTTCGCTTGTTCACGGTGCGATTACTATCGATTCGTTTTTTGGTCGACTTTTTATTCGTCGGTTTGGATACGCGCTTCTTGACTGACTTGACCTTCGCGGTTGCCGGGGCAGCCTGTTTGCGTTTGGTGGGCTTCTTCTTTACCGCTTTTGCCTTCGGCTTCTTCCTAACGTCTGTCTTTTTCTTCACTGCCTTCTTCGCCACCTTCTTTGCCACCTTCTTTTTCACCATTTTACGCGACTTTTTCGCCGCGATCGGTGTTTGCGCCGGTGACGCCAACTCGATTCCAAACATCGCCCCCAGATCTTCACCGGCAAGTTCAGAGTCACTGTCCAGGCCCATTGCGGATGTGGCGTTCTCAGCGACCATGGCCTGTGAGATCAGTTCATTTTGATCCACTCCACGGAGCAAAAACAGCAGTTCGGGTGCCGTATCGAGCCGATTGCCAACCCCGTAGAGCGCGGCCGCGAGATGCTTGCAGAGTGATGCACCATCGGGACAATTGCAGTTCATCTCAATCTCATTGCCCGCTGGAAACATGCCGCGTTTCGGATCCGTCATGCGGCGGATCACGTCATCGCCGAGCTTGCCACGCATCAGATCGATCAGCGAATGAATCGATGCGCTGCAGTCACGACAAATTGCTTTCCAGTCCGTATCGGCTAGCGGCGTGATTTTTATGGTGATGTCGTATAGCGACGAACCGCAAACCATCGCAGTGATCTGACCACGCGTGATTCGCAGGTCGGCAACCGATCCGTTGCGCGCGTAGGTTCGCCCTCGCGGTAGGCGATTGGAGTAGTCACTGTACTTTTCCAGATGAGTGCACCAGCTCTTGCCCCAGAACGTCGTTGCGATTCTGGTTCCCGAGATGTTAAGCGGCTGCAGGCTCTGACCCTTCTTAATGCGTTTGGCGGCCGCCTTGTTGCCGCGTGCGAGACGCTGGGCGACCGGCACATAGGGTGCGAATCCTCCGTACCATGACATGTAGTTGAATCCTTGAAAATCCATTAAGCAAAAGTAATACAAGGGGCTGCATGCCCAGAATCGGTACCGTCGTCAAACGGTGGAATCGACGTTGGAAGTGAACCTGGCTACGCGGTTGCCTTGTTGAGATCGAGCGACACGAAATCGAGAAGTTGCGCATCGTTCATTTCGGTCAGCTGCATTTCGTCTTTGCCCTGGGCACCAAACAATTCGCGACTGAGTGCTTTCTTGTCGCGAATCATATCATCTATTTTCTCTTCGAGTGAACCACGACAGACAAACTTGTGGACGAGGACATTGCGTCTTTGGCCGATCCGAAACGCTCGATCCGTAGCTTGATCCTCCACCGCGGGGTTCCACCAACGATCAAAATGCACCACGTGCGAGGCGGCCGTGAGATTCAGCCCTGTACCACCCGCTTTGACCGAAATCACAAAAAACGGTGGCCCCGTCTCAGCTTGGAATTCATTGACCAATTGGCTACGTTTTTTTGTTGCCGTTTTCCCGGTAAGCACCAAACCCTCACGCTCGAAAATACCTGAGAGGTAGTCGGCAAGCGGTCCACACATCGACTGAAACTGTGTGAAGACAAGCATCTTTTCTTGCTTCTCGATCAGCGTCTCAGCAATCGTCCGAAGCTCTGAGAACTTGCCCGAATCGTCCGGTGAGAAGTCCGACTGTTTGAGATGCAACGCGGGGTGGTTGCAAATCTGTTTGAGCTGCATCAGCGCCCCCAGCACCATCCCTCGACGCTGGATCCCGCTAGCAACCTCGAGGGAATCTTTAAGATCGTCGGTAACGGCCTTGTACAACGTTGTCTGCACCCGGGTCAGTCCGCAATCAACTCGCATTTCGGTTTTCTGCGGTAGATCTGGCACGATTTGCGGATCGGTCTTCATCCTCCGCAACACGTAGGGTTGAATCAATTTGCGGACGCTGGCGAGCCGTTGCGCGCGTGCATCCTCGTCTTTTGCATTCACAAAACGCTTGAACGCGGCTGCGGTACCGAGCAGACCAGGGGCGCAGAAATCAAATAGAGACCACAGATCGCCAAGATGATTCTCCACCGGCGTGCCGGACAGCAGGATCCGTCCACGACCTGGAATCTTTTTAATTGCCTTTGTTTGTGCTGCACCGGAGTTCTTGATCGCTTGCGCCTCGTCCAAGATAACGAGATTCCAATCTATCTCCGTTAACCATTTTTGACGACGCGCCAGTCCGTAGGTGGTTGCCACGAGATCGTACGGGGCCAGTTCGGCGGTGGGATTGGCCGCGATTCGTTTGAGCGTATCAGCATCGAGGTTGCTGCGATGAGCGACCAGCATGTTCAGATCAGGGGCAAAGCGTTCAACCTCACGCTGCCAATTGCCGAGCAAGGAGGTGGGTAGAATCAACAAACTCGGGCGGCTTTGCTGGGCCTTCGCAGCAACTTTGGACGCACCCTTTGTTTTTCCTTGACGCTGCGTCTTGGCCGTTCCTCTGGTCTCGGATCCACCTGGATATTTCAGGTGTAGCAACAGCGAGATGACTTGAATTGTTTTTCCCAGACCCATGTCATCGGCGAGACAAACACCGAGTCCCAATTGCGTCGCAAAATATAGCCAAGCGACACCATCGGACTGGTAGGGACGCAGGGTTGCTCGCAGGTGAGAGTTCTCCGTAATTTCTACTTTGCCATTAGGACTGCGCAGTTTCCCCAGCGTTTCGCGGAGCCAGTCGCCGGCCTCGATCCGTGTCCAAGGCTGCACCGATTCATCAACGTCGTCACCAGTGATCGCCGCTCCTGCGAGCAATCTCATACCTTCGAGGAAACCTATCCCGGAGGCATGAGCGTCGCGAAGATCTTTCCATTGCTGCAGGGCGGATTGCAAATGATCCGCGTCGACCTGCACCCATTTCCCACGCAGCAAAGTCATGCCCTCGCGAGCGGCCATCAACTGTTCGAGCTCGTCATCACTCAGCGGCTGACCATCGAGGGTGATGCCCACGTCCAGGTCGAGCGACTCACTACCGAGCCTGGCTTGCTGCTTCGAACCCACCCGCACAGTGACTTGCGGTCGTGGCGGTCGAGAGGCGTTCCACCAGTCGGGAATCCGGACGATGACGCCCGAATCCTCGATCTGTGGCACGCTGGAGAAGAACTCAAACGCTTGGGATATGCCCCACGCCTGGGGTGAAAACAGAGCTTTGGAGTCGAGCAGCTTCGCGATGGCTGGACATGCCTCCGCCGCCCGTGAGACGGGCGTGAGCAACGCATCGAGTTGCTCCGAATTGCCGCTGGAGATAGATGCCTTGAGTGCTTCCGAAAGTGGGACATGACGCGGTGTCGCGCCGGTCGTCTCACTGCTCGTATACGTTGCCAGAAAGGCGAACGGACGCTCAGGGTTTTTCTTGTTCTCGGCTAAGTGGAACGTCACTCGACCGTGCAGGTTCCACTCGGGGCGTAGCGAATGCAAATACGCCGCCAAACCACCTTTGCGTCGTTTCGCCTGAACAGACGTGTGCTCATCGAGGAGATCCCACAGTTCGACGAGCGTTTCGGGACTGGCGTATTCCAAGCCCAGCATGGGTGGTGCCTCGGCCAGAATCTCCTTCAAGGTCGCGGCGTCGGGCGGTTCAGGCGACCGCCAATCCCCGCCACCCGTCGAATTGCTGCGCCGGAGAGCTGTAAAATACCGATTGGCGAAGGCACGCCAGAACTGTAGCGGCGCGGGCAGTGGACCATCGGCACGTGAGGAGACTGAATAGCTTAGTCCCGCCGCGGGGGACTCTTTGAAGGTTTTAACCAGTTTCACGGGCAATTCTGCCGCGACCCCGTAGGCGACGTCTTCGTCCGTGCCCGCGACGAGATGAAGGTGCCCTAGCGGCGTCACGGCGATACGATGGGCGAGTGTCATGGATTTCTACTAATAAAGTCATGACAAGCACGTTGTCACTCGTAGGCGGATCGGTTTCGCCTCATTTTTAGTCTTTTCCAATTCTGAGTTGAACCACCATGGCGGCCCACAAAGCTGTTGAGGGTGCTATCGGCGACGTCTGCGGTGCAAACGAAACCGATGACCCGAGCGAAATGATTGCTCGCGCCGTCGACGAGCATCAGCGCAGCCTGCTGTCGTACGCTGGCGGCATCCTACGGGACCCAGTCGCCGCTCAGGACGCGGTGCAAGAAACTTTCTTGCAGTTGTGTCGCAAAGCCCGCCAAGTCGCTAGTAGTGACGAACCCCCGACATTGGCCGAGTTTGCCGCCCGACTGGCACCCTGGTTGTTCACGGTCTGCCGAACGCGAGTGATTGACATGCAACGCAAAAAAACACCTCAAAGCTTCGCCACGCGGCGCGGCTTCGACGAGCAGGGCGACAGCGCCCCCGAAGCCGCGGTGATGGATCCTGGTCCCACCCCAGCGGACGCCGCCTTGGCCAGTGAAGAACATCGCCGCGTGGCCGACTCGATCGGCTCACTGACTCCGAAGCAACGCGAGATTTTGCAGCTTCGCATGCAAGCCGGGCTGAGCTATCGCGAGATCGCGGACGTCACCGGCCTGACCACCTCCAACGTCGGCTTTCATCTTCACCAAGCGGTCGCGTCCCTGCGAGATCAACTCGTGACCGCCTAGCACACCGGTGTCACCAGCGAACAAACACATATCAATTCATAGGGTTACGAACATGTCCACAACCAATCCATACTGGGACGATCCACGCATCACGGCGTACGTGATGAACGAGCTGTCGCCCACCGAGACGGCCGAGTTTGAAGCCGAGATGCAACAGCAACCGCTTTTGGCAAAAGCAGTTGACGAAGCGAGACGCGTAACAGAACAACTCTCGGGATTCTACGCAGCGATGCCGGCGCCCATGCTCGACGCAGACCGTCGCGATGAAATCACGGGGGCCGCTGCACCCGCCGTTAAGCCTCGAGTCGGTGGCGCGAGCACAGGGCTACGAATCGCTTTGTGGGCGGTCGCCGCGTCGATCCTCATGCTCGCCGTCGCGGTCCCAATGTGGCAGATGCAAACGGTACAGACCGCGAGCACTTCGGTTTCCGACGAAACGCCGTCCCTGGAACTGGAGACTGCACGGTCCAGCAATGAGTTGATCACTGACGCCGAAGTGACACGGGGGCCTCAACCAACCGAATTCAGGTCGATGGAGTCTGCATCGGTCGTCGAAACCGCATCGGTCGAGGTCGCCGAGCAAGAAAAGATGGCAGTGATGGAGTCTGGCATGCGAACCTCTGGCGGCCCCGAGCCGGCAGCGGCTACTCGGAGTTTGAAGACTGCCCGAGGTGTTGCCCCTCCCTCAGCTCCCCTCGCGGCTGAGAGTGCACGTGGTGAGATCGCTAAAAAGGAAGTGGACTTGCCTGCCGCAGGCGCAGCGGTCAAAGAAAAACCTGCACGCCTCAGCCGAGTGATGGGCATGGATGAATATGGTATGGATGCAGAGGCGATGGAGGAGATGAGCATGGATGCAGATATGGACGGCGCCATGATGGGCGTCGGCGGTGAAGCCACGCGTCTCCAAACCTTAGGACGTAATGCCGACAGTATCGATCTAGCGATGCCTATGCCCATGGAGACCAGGCTGACCGACCAGGGTACTGGCCCAGGTTCACCGGGCGACAAGTTTTCCCCGCTTGACGAAAATGAGTTCCGTCGTGTTTCCGAGCATCCTCTGAGCACGTTCTCCATCGATGTCGATACGGCGAGCTACGCCAAGGTTCGCAGCTATCTGCAGAGCAATCAACTGCCACGTCCCGATGCGGTCCGGATCGAAGAGATGGTCAACTACTTCGATTATGACTACACCGGTCCCACTGCGATCGATGGCGAATCGAGTGATCCGTTCGCTGCAGCGATGACCGCGACGATCTGTCCCTGGAATCCGGAACATCGGCTCGTACGAGTTGGCCTGCAAGCGAAAAGTCTGACCGAGCAAGAACGTCCCCAATGCAACCTCGTGTTCTTGATCGATACCAGCGGTTCGATGAGCCAACCGAATAAACTGCCATTGGTGATCGAGGGCCTCAAGGTGCTACTGGACGAATTACGCGATGATGACCGTGTCGCAATCGTCGTATATGCGGGCTCGGCCGGCTTGGTACTCGATTCGACGCCTGTTGAAGAGCGACAGCGTATTCTCCGGTCCTTAACGCAATTGCAGGCTGGCGGTAGCACCAATGGCGGTGCGGGGCTGCAACTGGCCTACGCCACTGCTCGGGAGCATTTGCTCAAGGGTGGCGTCAACCGCGTGATCCTGTGCAGTGACGGTGACTTCAACGTCGGTATGACTGGTACCGACGCGTTGGTGCGTGAGGCCAGAACGCAGGCTAAGTCGGGCATTGATCTGACCGTGCTCGGCTTTGGAATGGGCAACCACAACGACGCGATGATGGAAAAAATCTCCAACGACGCTGAAGGCAATTACGCGTTTGTCGACACGATCGCCGAGGCACGAAAAGTGCTCGTTGATCAGTTGGCTGGAACACTCGTGACGGTCGCCAAAGATGTGAAGATTCAAATTGAATTCAATCCGGCGGTGGTTTCGTCATACCGACTGATTGGCTACGAAAACCGCCTGCTCGCCAAGGAAGATTTCAATGACGATACCAAGGACGCGGGCGAGATTGGTGCCGGCCATCAGGTGACGGCTCTGTACGAGATTGTTCCCGCAGGCGTCGAAGTTGACGCCGTCGCACCTCCCGTCGATCCGCTGAAGTATCAACCCAATGCTTCGACGGAGTCAGAAAAGGAACCGGCGACCGAGGAATCTGCCCAGGACAAACCACTGAGCGACGAGGTATTGACCCTAAAACTACGCTACAAGGCGCCGCAAGGTGAGACTAGCAAGCTGATGACGCGAGTGCTCACCGATTCGCAGACTCCGTTTGATCAAGCAGACGCGGATTTCCGATTCGCCACCTCGGTGGCCGCGTTTGGGATGCTGCTGCGAAACAGTCCATTCGTGGGCTCATGGACCTATGAAAACGTCGAGCGAGCGGCCGAAAACTCCATGGGTTCGGACCCTCACGGACTTCGCACCGAATTTGTCGGATTAGTGAAAACGGCTGAGAACTTAATCGTCAGGGAGTAACAGGGAGCTGTCGGTGGAAAATTCACCGTCGAGAGGTTTCGCTAGTGAAAGCGGCGAGCCGGCACTCTCATTCGTGTTCGCGAATGGGTTGCGTCCGGCCGCCGCGATTGAGATACAGCACCAAGTTGTGAGTCGCCCGACCGCCAGCGATAATATCGGGCCAGCCGTCACCGTTGACGTCCTCAACCACCAGATCCTCGCAAGCGACTTCGTTCCCGACGCGCTGCTCCGTCCAACTGCCATCGTGCTGGCGATCATACAGCAGGATGCCGACCGCGGGATTGGCGTCACGGTAGCCAACGACGATCTCGTCACTACCGTCGCGATCAATGTCCGCGCACCACACGGCATGACCACCGAGCAGTTTGTCGGTCAAGACCGTTCGCTCGGGCGATTTGTCCGTCAGCGCACCTTGGAGGAGGTAGACCACCGCGTGGGTGCCGTGCATCGGTTCGATCGTTGCGAGGAATTTGGTGCCATCGGCCAGTTGCCCCAGTTTGACTTCGCCCACACCTCGCTGTGATGGCTCATCGCCGTCAGCACCTGGCAACAACGTCAGACGTCTGTAGTTATGCTGTGCATCAGGATCGGGCGATATCACTGAGATCCCCTCCACACTGGCCGTCAGAGTTACCGGACGCTGCTCGTTGGATACAGTTGGCATGCCAAGTTCATCGGGCGCGACACACCAATGGTTGTGCATCCGATTGAGATCGCTGTTGAGGAGAGTGGGCTTCCAGCGATCAACGCGGGGATCGCCAGGAATCTCCAACGCCAGTAGACGTACACCCCCAGGGTGAACCGACGCATTGAGCGGCGAGACGACCAGCTGTGGCTCACCTTTACCGAGCACATCTGCCCATCGCATCCGATGTGTCCATGGTTCGGAAGTGATGGGATAGAGTTGCCAAGGATCGTCAATATTCTCGCCACGTGAGAGCCACTGAATTGTTCCACCTTGGGTGGGCCAACCGGCACCGAGTGCTAGATCAACATGGCCATCCCGGTCAATATCCAGTGGCGCAACGCACACATTGTCAGTTTGAGTCACGCCATCGAGTAGCACGCGGGCCCGCCAATCTGGAGCTTCGTAGCACAACACGCGGCTTTCTGTCACGCACACGATGTCGTCCGCACCGTCACTATTGATGTCGGCAATTGTCACGGCATAGACGACTTTTCCGGGGTGAGCGTCGAGGACTCGCGGGGTGAAATCGACTGCGTAGACAGGGGCTCCCAGTAGCGTTGATACCAGCCATGCGGAACACACCGCCAGCAGCGTACGGTTGTCAGACGGGGTTGCATTGGCAGGTACTGTCGATCGCATCGTATCATCTCCCGGTTGAAGGTAATTCAGGCTTCTGAATTGTATACCGGGATCGTATGGCGTGCGGGCCAGCCGCGGTCGGCAATCGTTCCGCTGCTGATGCTCACGGAGCGTTGGAGGGTGGATGTGAAGATCCACGCGCTGCAATGCTCCAGCTGATTCTGTGCAGGCGGCTCGCCCCCCAACGCGTCAGTATCGCGTTGGAGAGCACCTCCTCGTCCACGCAACGAATTACGGGGATGAATCACCCTACGCAGGGACTTCTCAATCCTTAGCGGATCACGCTATCGCTGGACGTGTCCGCCTTTTCAGCAACTTCGGGTGCTGGCAGCTCGCTCGCATCGACTGGCGTTAGTAGCGTTGCCAACGCATTGCTTCGCCATTGATTGAGCGTCTCGATTACGTCTAGCAGCGTGAGTTCTTCGACTGGCGGGGTCAACGCCAGCTCATCCGCAGCGGTGGCTACGGCCTCCGGTGCCGACTCTTCGTTGGACGCGAGTTGCTCGATCACGTCCAATTCCCAAGCTTCCATGACGCCAGAGCCCGATTGCTCATCGCCCTCCATGTTGATCGCTACAATTTTGGCCACGGCAATTTCGGCTACGGCAATTTCGGAGGAGGCGGGGCCTTCCGTCTCGCTGACGATGGATTGCTCCGGTGTATCCGCATCAGCGGCGGCGTCAATATCCGACACCGCGATTAATTCACTTTGGACCTCCATGGTAACGACTTCTGCCACGGCGACCTCTTCAACCGATGGGATCTCCAGCTCGTCAGTGGCGACCTGTTCCTCTGTCGCCGCGTTTGGCGCGTCGTCGGCGATTGGTGCCGGAATTAGCTCTCCATCAATCTCCATCGTGATGACTTCGGCTATGGCGACTTCCTCAACGCCAGGCGTTGAGGGCTCGTCGACAACAACCTCCACTGAGGCGACCACAGCGGAAGCTTCTGCTGCGGCGTCAGCAGGCGGATTTCCGTCTGCGACGGGCTCCTCGCCCTCAGCCAATACTGCCAGGGTGACCGGCTCATCTGAACTGTCCTCCGCCAGCTGCTCGGTCTCGGCGGTTTCGCCGAGCGTCGATGCAAACCAACTTCCAACGGTTTCTCCCACGGCCATGAGCGTCAGCTCATGGAGACTATTCTGCTCAGCAAATTCGTTAGTGTCATGGATCAACTCTTCGAGCAGACATTCGGGAGAACTCTGAATTTCAGGTTCCACGATCGCGATTTCAGCAGCGTTCTCAACATGCGGCGGATTGTCGAGGGCAACATAGTTCTTCGGACGAATCGGTTGAACGGTGGTCAACGCCAGGTAGTCCAGTTCAATATCCCGCTGAGCGATGTCGTAAGGAAAGTATGCGTCTGGAATCGTGGCGATCACTGGTGCCGAACCGATACCTGTCACCACTTCGTCGGCGACGAGGTCACTTGACTCCTCAGTCGGACTTAAGAACAGCTCGTCCGTCTCGGAGAGTTCAGCGATCCAATTCAACGCGTCCTCGCCAAGCCACCAGCAATCCAGTGCAGCGACATCGGTGGTCTGCTGTTGTTGATCGGCTGGGGATGTTGCGACCAAATCGAGTTTCTCATCGGCGGCGGGAGATTTCTCCAGCGATGTCGTTGCTAACGGTGCCGATTCAATTGGCCGCAATGGATAGGTGCTTGAGTCTGGAGTGACCGACCCCAGCCGCCCCACCACTGCGTAGGGTTCTAGAAACTGCTCCACCGGGATACCAATTCTGTCGGCAGATGCACTGACCGCTGCCGCGATGGACTGACTGAATTGAGTCGATGTGCGGTGGAGCGGCGTTGGGGGGAGGAGAGAGTCATGGTCTTTGCTGAAGACAGGAGACAGGTTCGTTTCGGGAACGAACTCATGAACGAGGATAGAGATTCCGCCGAGATAGGGAGGCGGACCGTCAGCCGCCAGAGCAGGAGCTGCCGCGGCGAGGAGCGAGCCGCCGGTAAAGAATGCCGCTAGCAGCATCCGGCGGCGACGTCCGCGACGAGTTGCACAGAAGCGTGAGGCGAGTTTTTTAATTGTTTTGAATGATTGCGATTTCATTTGAATAATCCTATGTATAAAAACCTGCGATCCTTCGCGGGCATGAACCAGCCCGGTATGGGCGTTTCACGGGGATGAACGGCGACGGATCTCGGAGGTTAGCGAGCAATAAACAACGCCCGCACGAGGTGGGAAAGTTGAGGTGGGATTCGATCGATGTAGGCCGGCACGGATGAAAGTGCGAACCGGATAGTAGATAAGAAACCGGCTTTCTCGCCCGTGTGCCGACCTGCATCGATCGCGGCATAGCACGTTATCGACGACCTCACCGACTGGGCGGTAAGATTCGATAAGCTAAACTTGTCCTTTTCGTGAAAACTGCCCGCTTGTATGGATTGAAGGGAAAGGTTCGCGTGATCGCCGGCTTGATCGTTCGATCTTCTCGCCCCACACTGACGGAATGCTTCGTTTTCCTCCGCAATGCAGATTGATTGCTCATGCCCCCTGATTCCAAACAGCTCGTTGACCCAACTATTCTGTTTCGGTTTGAGGTCCGGTTGCTTAAGCAGAAGATGGAATGGACATCACGCGGTATCAAGCTGCCGGAATCGTGCCGCATGCCCTCTTTCGCCGCCTTGTCGGGGGGGCCGATCTTCGCGGACCTTCGCATCGCTTGGTCAGTCGAGGGGATCGGGTTTTCGGTCAAGGTTGCTGGCAAACGAGCCATGCCCTGGTGCCGCGACACCCGCCTGGATGAAAGTGACGGGTTGCATTTATGGATGGATACCCGAAACAGTCCGAATATTCACCGTGCCACACAGCACTGCCATCGATTCCTTTGGCTGCCCGCCGGGGGCGGGCCGCAACGGGAACGGCCCGTCGCGCAGCTCGTTCCGATCAACCGCGCTCGCGGCAACCCGAAACCCATCGGTAGTCAGGCTCTCAAGATCCATGCAGCGCCGAAGCACGATGGCTACGAAATGTCAGGCTGGATCCCCGCCGATGCCATGACTGGCTACGAACCCATCGATCAACCTCGAATGGGATTCTTCTACACGGTCGCCGACCGCGAACTGGGGAACCAGTCGTTGACCTTGAGTGAACAGTTTCCGGTCACGGAAGATCCGTCACTGTGGGGCGAGGTCGCATTGATTTGAAGTTGGGAGGCCACGCTTGACGGGATGCACTGGCGTCTCTGCCGTCGTCGCTCGGTTGTTAGCCCAAACTCGCTAATGTGCGGCAGACCAAGTGGGGATGCAGGTGGGTGTTAAAATCGTGTTGTGACGAAATCTGCAGAGCGGCAGCAATGCACTGGCAGTCGCCGCCGGTGACCACAACACAGGACGGGTTGCCGTATAAACGCACGAGGCGCTCGATGCCGCCCACGACACTTGACAAGATCCCCAGTCGAATCGCTGAAATGGTGTCCTTGGCGGGCACGCAATGCGGCGCAGCGAGGCTGGCGGATTCGCACGAATCCTGCCAGTCGATGTGGGGAAGGGCATCCGTCCCTGCGGCCAGGGCTCTGGTTTGCATCTCGAGCCCGGGGATGATCGCCCCGCCTCGATAAATGCCCTCGGAATCTACGAGGTCAACTGTCACCGTCGTCCCGGCATCGACCACAACGAGCGGCAGGCGATAGACCTTCGCCGCACCGTAACAGCCAACCAGACGATCGATCCCAACCCGTTCGGGAGAATCGGTTTCGACCGCAAGGGGCAAATCCGTATGAGTGATTTGACGAAAGGCAGTGTTTGTTCCAGCCTTCGTTTGCGTGCGTTCAATCAACTCATGCGTTTTGGTGCGGTTGACACTGGCGATGCGAATGTCCGCTGGTTCGCTTCGCGAAGCCGCCCAGAGCGTTTGCGATAGCGACTCGATCGCCTCGGGGTCGGAGACTCGTTTGACGATGGCCTCGGATTCGTGTGCGAACGCGAGTTTGATTGCTGTATTGCCGACGTCGATCCCAATGATCACGGTTGCTCGTCCGACGTATCCCGCGGACGATTGCCCTCGCTGGTCTCCGGAGGCGCAATAGTACGCCCCATCGGCGATTGCTTGCCCCACATTTCCGGAATATCTCGAGCTTGATGATCGTTGGAGAGCGACGCGGTCGGACCCAACTTGTGCGGCGGCACGCGTCGCTTTTTCTTACTCTCGGCGGGCACATCGACTTCCCGGATCGGGCTCAGCTCTTCGCCCGCCTCCAGCATCTGCTGGCGTCGGGCGGCGACACGGACCATGATGGCCTCGACGAGGTCGCGCAGTCCAATCTCCGCGGCGGCACTGATTGAAAACAACTCGCGTGTGTGTTCAACGGGATGATCGGTGAAGTACTGCTGCATTCGCGAAAAGACTTCGCCATCGAGGTCGAGTTCGCTCTTCGTGAGCACCACCATTTCGTCACGATCGGCCAGACTCTCGTCATACTGCCGCAACTCCTCACGGATCGCTACATAGTTTTCGATGGGGTCACTTCCATCGACCGGCGTGGGTTCTACGAGGTGCACGAGCAAACCGGCCCGCTCGACGTGCCGTAGAAATTCGTGCCCCAGGCCGATACCTTCGCTGGCACCTTCGATCAGGCCTGGGATATCGGCGGTGACAAACGAACGTTCTTGATCGACGTCAACAATGCCGAGATTCGGAAACTTGGTCGTGAACGGGTAATCAGCAATCTCGGGTCGGGCGCTCGAAATGCGAGAGAGCAAGGTGCTTTTGCCTGCATTGGGCTTGCCGATCAATCCAACATCCGCAATGGATTTCAGCTCCAGCACGACATGACGTTCCTCGCCGGGTTCGCCGTCGGTGTGGATTCGCGGAACTTGATTGGTCGACGTCTTGAATCGGGCGTTGCCGTGTCCACCTCGCCCGCCGCGACACAGCACGAATGTTTCACCGGGGGTTGTCAGATCCTTGATCACGAAACCATCGGCGATGTCAATGACGCTCGTTCCACAGGGGACGTACAGTCGCATTTCACGGCCTTTGCGCCCGTGGCGTAGGGAGCCTTCACCGTGCCGTCCCTTCTCGGCGCGAAAAAAACGACGATTGGCAAACGCTGCCAGTGAGTTCACCCCGACACGAGCTTCGAAGACAATGCTACCGCCTTTCCCGCCGTCACCACCATCGGGACCGCCCCGGGGGACAAACTTTTCACGCCGGAAGCTCGTGCAACCGTCGCCGCCTCTACCAGCAGTGAATTCAACTTCGACGCGATCAATGAACATTCTGAGAAAGCTACTAGCTTCTAGCTTCTAGCTGCTAGCTTTTCGGCTGGCGACTGTAGGCGGTGGAGAGAAACAAAAAAGGCGTGATGACGATTCATCACGCCTTCATGGTAATGGATGCAGCGATCTTAGGTAGGATGGGACCAGAGTCCCGTCCGAGCCTTAACGCCCGCGATTGGGAACATCGTCCCAAGCCACGATTGTTGGCCCCCAAAGCTCCTGGGCTCAATAGCGAACCATCCGAAGCTAATCGCTGATCATGTCGTCTTAGAGGAACTTGGCCAAACGGCTGCACAAGTCAGCGGTACGGCATGAGTAGCCCCACTCGTTGTCGTACCATGAGACGACCTTGACGAACTTGCCGTTGTCACCGAGGACCTGCGTGAAGTCAGCTGCGAAGATGCTGCTGTGCGGGTCATGCACGATGTCGCTGCTGACGATCGGGTCGGTTGCGAAAAACAGAATGCCCTTGAGCGGTCCTTCGGCAGCCTTCTTGATCGCGTCGTTGATCGATTCCTTGGTGGCTTCCTTGGCCAAGTTGCAGGTCAAGTCGACTACGCTACCGGTAGGTACGGGAACTCGCATGGCAATACCAGTGAGCTTGCCTTGAAGTTCTGGAATGACCAAGCCGACTGCTTTGGCAGCACCAGTGCTGGTCGGGATAATGTTCAGGGCGGCAGCACGGGCGCGATACAAATCGCTGTGAGGCTGGTCTTGAACGTTCTGATCGTTCGTGTATGCATGCACGGTCGTCATCAGACCTTGCTCAATACCGAATGTTTCATGCAGCACCTTGGCGACGGGGGCCAAGCAGTTGGTGGTGCACGATGCGTTGGAGATGCACTGCAGATCGGCAGTCAGCTTGTCATCGTTGACACCCAAAACACAGGTCAGGTCGGCACCGTCCTTCGCGGGAGCGCTCAGCACGACTTTCTTCGCACCAGCTGCAATGTGGCTGTCATAGCCAGGCTTTTCGCCCGATGCACGACCGGTGAAGAAACCAGTCGACTCGATCACGATGTCAACTTTGAGGTCCTTCCAAGGCAGATTGCGAGGATCACGCTCGGCCAATGCCGCGATCTTCTGGCCTTCGACTGTCAGCGACGAGTCGTCGTAGCTAACTTCGCCGGGATACCGACCATGCACGCTGTCATACTTTAGCAGCGTTGCCAAGGTTTTGTTGTCGGTCAAATCGTTGATGGCAACGACCTCGAATTCGTCCTTGCGTTCCATCAGGTTGCGGAAGGTCAAACGTCCGATGCGGCCGAAGCCGTTGATTGCTACTCGAATAGCCACTTTGCTCAGATTCCCTTGTAGGTGAAGTTCAGTTACCACTGTGTTGCGCGGATTATAGGAACCTTCGCAAGAATTGAAACAGCCCCCGCAACATCGGACTTGTCCTTCCAACTGACCTTTTTCATGCCCAAATCCTCCTTTGAATCCACGGACTCGCCCCCCCACGTCGAGCAGAAAAGGTCGATCCCTGCCGACCAAACGCTATGGCGACGACCCGCCGGTGTGTCCTCGGGGACGTGGCGGTACGCTCACGAAGGGTCGATCGCTGCCCGCTACAACGATTTTGTGGCCGATACGCCGCTTTGCCGGGTCGATCTGCAATTGCTAGCAGAGGTTTTCCCGCAGTACGAGGCCGACGCAAACCGTTGCGATTCGGTGCAAACAGCAGCCACTGCTGGGGCGGTCGCCCCCCACGTCGAGCCGGGAAGTCCACACCAGAAAAAAATTGCTGGTGCAGCAAAATGGGTGCTCGATCTGGGCTGTGGGACGGGCCGGGCGTCGGAGTTGCTCGCCGCCGCCGGGTTCGAGGTCATGGCCATCGACCTCTCGATACCCATGCTGCAGCAGGTTCAACAGCGTGGGCTCAAGAGCGTGCTCCCGATTCATGCCAATCTGGTGGAACTTGACTGCATTGGGGACGATGTTGCGAGCGGCGCAGTTTGTCTGTTCAGTACTCTCGGCATGATCCAAGGCCGCAGCAATCGGCGGAGATTTCTGTCGCATGTTCGCCGCATCGTTCAGTCGGGCGGGCTGTTTTATTTGCACGTGCACCATCGCTATGCGGCCCTCACGAGTCTTCCGGGCACCCGCCAGCTCGCGGGCTCGGCGATGCGGGCTATGGTCCAGCCCCAATGGGAGTTCGGAGACGCCGTCTATCCATACCGCGGGCTACCTGACATGTTCCTGCACCAATTCTCCCGTCGGGAGTTGCGAGCCGATTTCGCGGCGTCGGGTTGGCAGGTTCAACGTTGGGAGCGGCTGTCGCTTGATGGATCCAGACTGCTTGGTAACAAGGAGCGAGCCATCGCTGGCGGATTCCTAGTGGTGGTGAACTAGATATTGTTTGCTGATGAAGAGTCATGCTCGCGGGGGCGATCTTTCGTAGCTTTGCAAGTTGCTCGCGTTCGCGCTCTGCCGCTGCTGATCCAAACTCGAATCTTGTCTACCGTTCGAAGGCCGCGAGTGTGGCCCATCTAAACCGCCCGGGCAGAATAAAAGCAGCCGACACCGCGCGGCGTTGTCCTGCGCGTCGTACCACGCCGATCCAACGCCAAGCGATTTTCCGCCGTTGGTCATCGACTTACCTGTGATGCCTCGATGGCAGCCACGCGGGGCGAGCTCTCGGGACTGATGGCGAGGGCCAGCCAACCATCCCGCAATTCAAGCTGGCTAATTGCCAGCCCTTGCATGGCGGGATGCCTGATGATTCTCGGTCCGGTTAGGGGAATGGGGCGTTGCTCCGAGAGTATCTTGTTGAATAATGCACGGACGGCAATGCGTTGGCCCATCGTCATGCCCGGACCGCTGATGCTGAGGTGCCCGTCGCGGACGAGGTGTGCATCGAGACCGTTAACCTTGGGCGCGTACCCCGCGCGTACGATGAACCTCGTCAACGCGGAACCTTCAGGCTCCGCTAGCCGCACGACTCGCAGTGTAATCCAGACTTTGCCGTCGACCATCTCAACGGTGATCGGTCGCGTGGAGGCAAACTCGATCATGGCCTCGCCCGGCACATCATCCGGCAACGGCTTGGCGTCCTGGCCGAACAGTTCCAACGTGTCGGCGTAGAACTGTTGAATCGATTTGGCGTGACCTGTGGGGAGCAATCGCTCCAGAGTATTGTTCAGAGCAGATTGATGGATCTGCACACTCACCAAGCTGTCGCTCCACGCACGCGGGCGCGGGGTGTGCGATGCCAATTGCCAATCGCCCGCCAACCGATATCTCGCCACGAGACGCTGCGGTGTCGTTTCCAGATCAATGACTTTGGGATCGAGGTTGAGCCGGCCGAGCGGACCTAGGACGAGGTCACTCAACTGCGTTTCGGCACCACGAGTCTTCTGCGTGAGCTGCGTCTGCAATTCAGCAGTGACTTCACCACGAATTCGTTCGTTGCTAATGCGTTCTGCCACCGGCAATGCATCTTCGAAACGACTTTCCGCGATCCCGTGCACGAGCGATCCAATCAGCGGCCAGCCGTCATAGGAACTTCGAATACCTCGCAAACGCTGATCGCCGGTTACGCTCACTTCGGTTTGACCGATTTGGTACCCATTGGGGCGAATGGTCACCGGTGTGCGGGCATTAAAATTGTTGTGGCCACTGCTTAAGACAGTCACCCCAGACTGTCCGCCGCGGCTTTGTGTTTGGACGTCACCGAAAGTTCCTAAGGAAAGTTGCCACGCATGGGGTGACGGAATGAGTTGCAGATTGAGGTCCGACCTAACCGTGCTCACACCCCGCACGGAATTGCCGAGTATCGTCGCTTGGATCGGCTCGGTACGTGTCGGAACGGTTGGCAGAAATCGATTGAGCATCTCCGAGGAAATGGCTGTTCGCACATTTGCGTTGCGATAGGTCACGTCAATCGCCTTGGCCACGCGTGCCGCTTCCACGCTTTCGGAAAACCGCAAAGTCTGGAATGCCTCACTGACCTTGATCGCCGCCAGGTC
The DNA here is from genome assembly GCF_007860105.1 of Allorhodopirellula heiligendammensis. Lineage (NCBI taxonomy): Bacteria > Pseudomonadati > Planctomycetota > Planctomycetia > Pirellulales > Pirellulaceae > Allorhodopirellula > Allorhodopirellula heiligendammensis. The sequence continues at coordinate 198,686 of NZ_SJPU01000004.1, read as the reverse complement.
GATGGAATCGGTCTCCCCCCGCTCCAGATCGCCGAGCAGTCGAGCGTAATCGATTGGCTGAGCGGTCCACGATTGTAGGGAAACTGCCAGTTGCCGGATCGCGTGATGTTGTAACCATTTGCGATGCTCGCTCTTCAGCGAGAACTGATCCAGCCGCGACAAAAATCGCTGGGCGAGCAAGGCGCGCTCGTCTGCATCGTAGCTCGCAGCAACCGCCTCGATTTCGTCGAGGAGTAGGAATGCGGACCAGCCGGATTCATCACCCGTCGTGCTTAGCTGTTGGCGGACGGCTGCTACGAGTACGGCAACCTGTTGGGGCTGGCTCACTCGATTCGGCTCGGGAGTGTTCGGTTGAAAGCGTGCTAGCGAATACCCTACGCTATCTCCTGACTGCTCAACGCCGGGGACCGATGTTGCAACTTGACTGGCGGGTGATTGTTGTTCGTCACCGGACATACGAGCCAATCGCCAAATCGGTCCCCAAACGGCAGCCCGACGGGAGAGCGCGTGGGACGCTCGTAGCCATCGGACTTGTTGGTCGCGTGCCGGCACTCGTTCGGCTAACTGCAACCCTGTTTCAGACAGTTCCTTGAGTTCGCGGATCTGCTCTCCGCTGCGTTCATCGCCGATTCGCGGCAGACTGCGTAGTTCATCTAGCGAACGCTCGACGTCAGCGGCCCACTGTCCCATTGCAAGTGTTGTGGACTGCCGCTCACGCTCTGGCGCGGTGACTCGGTGGTGATCAGGTCGGTTGTTTTCAAGTTGGTCGGCACGATCAAACAGTTCCGCAATGATCTGCGCGTTGGTTCGACGTTGCAGCGATCCGGCGTTGATGCTGGACGGCGACGACAATGACGTTAACATGCTGTCGCTCTCGCTACGCCGCTGGGACAACACGAGGTCAGCGTCCGTAGAAATGACCGCGAGATCCTCGTAGAGCTGGACTGGTTGCGGCCATGTCACGGGACTGCGAGCGATTGCGGACGAGAGTTTCGCGTGATTCGTCGCGGGGCTGGATGCGTCGCTAGGTTCCTGCTGAGCATCCCCGCGAGCGTTCGGGCTCTTGACTTTAGCTACATACTCGATCGGTTGGGGTGTCGGGGAGCCAATACAATGCACCACCGCGATCTTCGGTTGTTCTGCTGATGCCGCCATCGCCAAGGTTGCGCCACGATTCAGCCGCCGCATCCAATCGCCGACATTGTCGCGATCTGCAATGACCTGTTGAGACGGGTTCCCGGTGGCGGTGAAGGGATCGTCCATTCCTGGGGCAAGAATGGAGGGGAGGTCGAGACTGGCTGAAGCAATTGGCTCCTGTCCCGAGTATCCCGCGAGCTCCGCCACCGGGTCTAATACCGGTGCCAACAACGTCCGAGCGATCACCTGGGAGCTCGATCCCAAGTCCGCTGCCTCTGACGAGCGTCCGCCCTCGTCGCGACCATCCCCCGAAACAATGCCGATCCCGCTGGCTTCCAGTGATCCGCCAGCGAATCGCGTCGGTGTCGCCAACCCTCGCATGCCCCGGTCCGGGCGATGCATCGGAGACACGTCGCGAAGCGAGCGAAACATCGAACTGTTGGCCAGTTCCTCTGTATCGACACTCGCAACCTGCATTGAGCTCTCGTCAACGTCATGCACAGAGCCGAGGAAACCATGGACAGTCGACACGATTCTCGCCACAGTGGTCGAGCTTGTCGTTAACGACCGCAGTGACGTGGAGTAAAACTGCGAGTCCCAACACATTGGTAGCGTCGTCGCCGCGACCAGCGCAGTCGATGCGAGTGTAGGCCACAAAAGCAGTGCTCGTTTAACGTCCTTGTCCATTGTTCCAATGCCTGGTGGAGGCATCCGTTGCAGTGTGGGGGAGGTGCACGGGGCGAACGTGATACGTGAAACATCACGGCAATCGTTGCCGGCATTCCACTTATTCACAACTCGTTCGAGCCCAGCAGAATCGACGGTGGGAGTTCCGTAGACTACCTAAGCCCGAAAGACGACGTGCCCCATAAACTTTCGCTCGTCGTCAACCTTGCTATCGTCGACGTCACCGACGAAAAACCAGGTTCGCTGGTCGCGATCATGCGAAGGTTACGAACGTGGGAACCAACAGCATTGAAACAATCTGCACAAACCGCAGAACCGGACTCCACGGCGAGCGGAAGCGATGGAAAGGGGGGAGGGTGTAGCCGCCCGTGTTGACGGTGTCCTCAAGAGTCGCTCACGCTTTGCACGTACTTGACTGTGCGCTCGTTCCGCGGCAGGACGAGCTGCATGATTGACATGTCGTGCAGCTGACCAATCTTGCGACCAACATTCCGAACGTTTCCTACCAGCTCGAACCCGCAGCTTGCATGCAATCGGGTCGAGCTTTCATTCCGCGCCCCGCCGCCAATGAGCGCTACGAGATTGAGAATCCCGCGCTGACTGCAATCGTCGATCAATCGAGTCAGCAACAGCGTGCCGATCCCATGCCCGCAGAAACCGGGATCCAGGAAGATGCTGTTCTCCGCACTCGGATGAAATGCTGTACGTCCGTAAAACAACTTCGTTCCGGCAAATCCTACGCACACGCCGTCGACCTTCGCCACCACATAGGGATACCCTCCGTCGAGACAAGCTGCGATCCGCTGCTGCATTTCCGAACTGCTCGGCGGAACCTCCTCGAAGGTCGCGAAAGTATTGAGCACATAGTGACGGTAGATGGTCGCGATCTCAACACAATCCCGGTCGACGTCGACTGGCAAGATTTGAAGCGAGAGGTTCTTGGCGGTCATGAGCGAGCCTCAGCGATAGAACTACAAAGCCTGTGAAACAGCGTGAAACCCGCTTAGCATACGGGCGCACTGAGTCGGCAAGTAGTGGTGAGGGGCTCGATCGCGATAATGCGACCCCTGATTTCGCGCCTCCTTCAGAAAAGATCTGACGTAGTGCGATGGCTTCTCCCGGCAGCTCACAAGTGACCGCTGCCGGCCACTGCTGTGGGAAGGAATTTGGCGACCTCATAATCCCTGCGGTCGCCCTGCTATTTGTCCCGACTCCCCGACCCCAACCGAGCCCAACCGAGCCCAAGATTCCGCATGACGCGGCCGCCCGAGCGCCTTGTATCGGGCAGACCACCAAGCTGGCCCACGGACGCTCGCCAACATGCAAAGCGTCTGCACAGGCCTCGCCCAGTCGACCTTTCAGATCACCCAGCAACCTTGAGTTGCGGGCGGGCCGCCGCACCAAGCAAATCTCGAAGACGCTCAAACTCATCCGCATCGGTGAAGTGGATAGTGATCTTGCCGCGGCTGCGCGCTGAAGCTTTGATTTCAACCTTGGTCCCAAACACCATTCTCATTTCTTGCTGCATGGCCTCGATGTGCGGCGGAATGGGTTTGCGTTTCTGTCGCGACTTATTCGTGACCTTCACACCCGTATCCGCATCCTCTTCGTTACGAAGCATCTCGCCGACGGCACTTTCGGTCACCCGCACATTCCAGTTCTCTGCCAAGATCTTTCCGGCCATCTGAACTTGAACATCCTCTTCGCCGATAGGTAGCAGCGCACGTGCGTGGCCCACGGTGAGCTCGCCAGTGGTAACCATCTCGAGAATGGAGGCTGGAAGTTCAAGCAATCGCATGAGGTTGGCGATCGTACTTCGGTCGATGCTTAAGCGCCGCGCAAGATCATCCTGCTTGCATTGATGCTCGTCAATGTAGCGTTTGAAGGACATGGCTTTTTCGATGGGATTGAGATCCTTGCGTTGCAGGTTCTCGATGATTGCGAGCTCGGCGACGAGGCGATCATCGGCTTCACGTACTTCGGCTCGAATTGATTTCAGGCCAGCGTGGATTGTCGCGCGGAGTCGTCGTTCACCACTGATGAGTTGATACTTGCCGTCGACAACACGAACGAGCACCGGCTGGAGCTGTTGGTGGTTCTTAATACTTTCAGCGAGTGACGCGATCTCGTCGGGATTGAACTCGCGGCGCGGCTGGAAGGGATTGGCACCAATCTCATCAATTGGTATTTCAAGCGTGCGAATCGAAGCGACGTTTGCCTGCTCGGAATCTCTTGCCGACTGGCTTGCGTTCCCTGCGGACTTGCCCTCCGGAGCGAAGGTACTTGGCTCTTCGACCGGCATGCCGTCATCGTCCATGGGCTCCCCGAGGAGAGCCGCAAGTCCCTTGCCGAGGCGTCGGTCCTTGCCTCCACCTGAGCGTTGAGTGCCGCCGCCGCTGCGAGGCGAGGAGCCAGATGAAGAACCTTGAGTCGTTGCATTAGTCACGTTGCAGCACCTCCATGCACAGTTGAGTATAAGCGAATGCACCGCGGCTTCGCGGAGCATATTGAAAAACAGTTTGGCCGTGGCTGGGGGCCTCGCAGAGTGCGACGTCCCGCGGCACGACATTCTCAAAAACGATGTCGCCGAAAAAATCGCGAACATCTTCGTCGATCTCACGAGTCAGCTCGAGCGACTCGTCGTACATTGTTAACAGGATCCCACCAAAGGTCAGTCGTCCATTGGTGGCTCCGATGACCTTCTTGATGGTCCCGATCAATTGAGCTACACCGACCATCGCAAAGTATTCGCACTGGATCGGAATCATCACTTCGGTGCTCGCCGTCAGGGCGGTCTCCGTCATCGCGCCAGCGCTTGGCGGGCAGTCAATGAGGATGTAGTCGTAATCGCCCATGACACTATCGAGATGACCTCGTAGCCTGACGGTCGCGTTTGCATCGGAATTGGCCATCACGTCTGCGTCTTGAAACCGACGACTGCCTGGTAGGAGACTGAGCCCTGGGGTCTCAGTTTGGATTACCGATTCGCCCAGCGGTGAGTCACCGAGAAGTGCATGACGCGAGGCGGGGTCCACGCCGACCGCACCGGTGGCATTGCATTGTGGATCGATGTCGATCAGCAGCGTACGGTTCCCGGCGAGAGCCAATGCCGCGGAAAGGTTTACGGACGTCGTCGTTTTGCCGACACCGCCTTTCTGGTTAACGACACTGAAGATTCGAGCCACGGTGGGGTGTTCCTAATGATGCGTCCTAGTCGACTCACTTTACCGGTTGGTTTTAGGTGAAACTCGTTCAAAAAAACAAGGTCGGTTTCACACGAAACCGACCTTGACGAGGGGGAGTGGAATCTTCTAGGGACGTTTCACATGGAACCATCGGGCCGCTGTGCTCGCGGCCTGACGGCGGATGCTGTAGTCGCCCCAACTTGGAGTCAGTCCGGTTGGCGGATCCAATATCGCTGGCGGGCAGGAGCAGGCTCAGTGACCACCTCGGTTTGATTGGGGCGGGAGTCGCTCGCCAACCGCCCGACCACCGCGCTGGGCTGCGGTGCTCCACTGCTTGCTGTTTCGCTCGATGTGCTCGATGTGCTCGGCCGCGAAGTTTTCTGTAGAATGGACTGCGGAAGGTCGTCTGCCATTTGCCAAGGTGGAAGCTTGGCGACGGCGTTGGGCTGGTCGTCAGCAGCCACCCGCATCGACTCGTACTGACGGCTGACAGCGACCATGGGATTGCTACGCGGCTGCTGAGGCGATGTCTGCCGGCTTGCCAAAGCATCGAATCGTCCGTCACTGAACTGGGTCGCAGTCAACGGCACCGCGAGATCATCGTAGGTCAGTGGTAAGCGCAGATCACGCCGTGGGCGCGGCTGCGCATCGGACGGGATGCCACGCATGGACTCGGGTGACTGAGCTTGAGAGGCCAGCGACATCGCAGTGCTGGAACGGGTACGCGATTCGCGCACGCTGCCGTTGGCGTGTGGATCGACGTACCAGGGATCGTACGACGGATCGTAGGTGGCATTGTCATTGGTAACCGCGAGTTCCGATTCAAAATCAGACACTGGGCTATGCGACGCGGTGTGGGGCGCCGGATCAACCGAGGCTCGGCGAAAAGGCAGCGCGGCGATGGTGCCCCCGCAAACGATCACGGCACCGATGGTAAGACTTCGCACAGCAGGGACTCTCAAGCTGGATGGTGAAAAGAAGACCAGCTTCGTCCTTGAAACGCACATGGATCGCTTCATGCGTGTGCTTCTATCTCACGTATCGACGCATTCGTGAGCCAAAATCCTCAGATTTTCGATTGTGCGGAAAAACCCGAGTATTCGCGACAGTCGCAACGTGCCCATTCAAGCTGCCCGCTCGATGAGATCACCTGTCAGCTCGCCGATGGCATCACCAATCAAACTGAGCGTCTCATCGCGGCAAGCCACCGATCTCGCCACCCAAGAGCGGTTGAGGACGACTTCGATCCCCAAATAAACATCTGGTAGGAACTGGCCGCGAAGTGCTTTTGTCAGCGAATCGTTGGTGCCACGCCAGGGATGATTGCGACGCACTTTGAGATCGGGAGCTGTGTGGTAGAGCTCTTCGACCAAATCCATGCACCAATCAACTTCGTCTTCGCGTGATGGATCGTACAGCAGCCCAATGTCACCACGCCGCCACCGCCCGTCGCGAGTCTTCGCGTTGAAGGTGCGAACCGATAGATGCACAACGTAAGACCACGTTCGCAGCATGTCGAGCAACTGGCGTTCGACGCGAGTGCGGTACGGGCTGTAAATCTCCTCGATGATGGCAGAGCGGGTCGCGGCAGGCAACTCACGCACAGCCGGCGAAAAGAGATCGCGGTGGTGTAGCGACCGGCCAACATCAATCAAGTCTGCTCGGTACTCATTGCAGATCGCGATGCCGCCGCTGCAATAGGCCAGCCGGCGGGTCGCAAAATTTGCTTCTCGGTCGATCCCTTGACGCACCAATCGATCGATCCCAATTTCTCCTGCAACCATTTGGTCGCTTGACGACAGCTCCGTGTCGTCGAGATGCGAGCGTAATCGCGTGGGAGTCTTCCAGCCGCCGGTGTCGCAGGTGATCAAGAGGCTCACGTCACCGGCTCCGCGTGCGGGGCCTCAGAAGACCAGTGATGAGCACGTCCCGTCAACATTTCCAGGTCGGCCCAGAACTCGGGATACGTTTTGCGAGTGCAGGCGGGGTTCAGTATTTCAATCCCGCCTATGCGCAGTCCGAGCAATGCAAAGCTCATCGCCATGCGGTGATCATTGTAGGTCTCCAGGACAACAGGCGAATCGCTCGCCATGCGCTCGGCAGTCAATGGATACACGGTCAACCCATCGTCATGCTCGTCAATTCGCGCTCCCAATTTACGCAGCTCAATGGCAAGGTTGCCGATTCGGTCCGTTTCCTTGAAGCGATTGTGGGCAACGCCGCGGATCCTAGTCGGCCCGTCCGCAAAGAGTGCGACAACCGAGAGTGTTTGCACGGTGTCACTTATCTCCCCCATCTCCACGTCGATACCGCAGAGCAATGGGGAGGAGGAGGATGCGGAGTTGGGGGGAGGCGTCGACTGAGGGCCGTTGGTAATGCGAATCCCTTCGCCGGTGCTGGTGTACTCACAACCCATCTGTTCGAGTACGCGGGCAAAGCCGACATCGCCTTGAGAGGCATCCTCGCTGAGGTCCCGTACCAAGACACTTCCACCCGCGACGGCCGCTGCCGCCCAAAAGTAACTCGCGGCAGATGCATCAGGTTCGATCGACACTTCGGCACCTTGGTAGTCCCCGTTGATGGTGACGCTCGATAGCCTGCCGTCAGCATCATGTTGCAACCCAGTCCGGCCACCGAATGCGGCCATCAGGTCAGCGGTCATCCGTACATACGGCATCGAGACCATGTCACCGAGGATCTGAATCTCAACGGACTTGCTGGCAATCGGGGCGGCCATCATGAGACCACTGAGATATTGGCTGCTGACGCCTCCGCTGACCCGGAGGGATTCGCCTGACCAACCTTTGGAGTCGATCTCCACGGGAGGACATTTTCCAGGTGAGGTCGCCACAATTTGACCCTCGATCATCGGTTCGATCGCGTCGACCAGATCGCCGATCGGTCGCTCATGCATCCGCGGAATACCTGCCAGACGATACCGTCCACCGAAAGCAGTGAGCGCTGCGGTCAGGAAGCGGATCGTCGTTCCGCTGTTGGCGATGAACATCTCCACAGGTGCGTCGTTGCTGATGCGACGGGCGTCGTCACTGACAACACCGCCAACGCCATCGACGACCAGCGACTGGCCACCATCGATAGGTTTGATCGACACTCCAATCTTGGCCAGCGACTCGATCATTACCTCGGTGTCTTCGCTGACGAGCGTCCCGCTCAGTCGGCTTGTTCCGCTTGCGAAGGCGGCACAAATTAATGCGCGGTTGGTCAGGCTCTTGCTGCCTGGTGGCTGTATTTCACCGTCGACCGGCCCCCCCGGAACGACGCTCACCCGTGTGGTCGGAACGGATGCGATATTATCGGTCATAGCGGCGGGCATGGCAGGGAAGTCAGAACAGTGGGTAGTTTTCTAAGCCGAGGCTGCGACAGGTCGATGGCCATTGCACAGTCCTCCACTCCGGAAGAGCAGGCGTTCGATCTGCATTCTTCAGCCTGATGGCTCACTCAACCGGCAAAGAACGGGTCCTCTGATTTATTGTAAGCATGTTGCCCTGGAATCCAAAGCGAACCTACTACCATCAGAGACAGTGTCGCGGTGTGGATCAGCCACGCAGCGTTCTGTGTCATCACAGTATGGGCGGTGACCAGCGACATCACGATCAGGACGGCCAGAAATCGGCGTTCAGCACGTCGGGCTGCGGTCCCTGTGGTCAATTTCGCTAGCATCAGTGCGGCGATCGCAATTAAGGGGAGACCAAGCACGCTAAATGCGGAGGTAATGAATACAAACTGAGCCATAATGTTACATCCCTGTGTGTCGCCGATGAGGTTCGAACGTGCTGTTCGAGCGTCCGATTCGCGTCCTTGCCAACCCGACAGGTCGCTTTTCACCTATTTTGCACACGTCGGGGAAGGTCGAACTTGAGTAATTTTTTAAATTTTCTGACATAAAGTTCAACCGCGGCGGAACAACCGGCAAATTCTTCCCATTTTGACTCAGGCCATCGCCTGCGAACGGCCGAAAACAAAAATGGCCAAGTTTGCCACCCGACGTTTTTGGAAATGCAATTCAATTTCGGTTCCCGCCATGACTGTTTCCCGCCGCACTCGTTCGCACTCCATTCGTTCCGCCTCAAGTGCTCTCGCGCACACGCCCGCTGTGCCCGGCCAGGTGATTGCTTCTGCGAGTAAGCGGTGGATCGGTGGTATGCTCTGCGTTCTGATGCTGCTCGGAGGCTGTCGTCTATGTGCAGACTGTGATGACGATGCGTATCCGTCCTACGGCGGCATATGGCAGCGAACGAATCGCGACTCCGGTCGGGTAGGAAGCATTTTTGACCCCGGTGGCAGTCGGCAGTCGGATCTTTCCCAGCGAGCGGAGTCTGACGGCGAGGATACAGCGAATCGATTCGAATCCAACGGCGGTAGCGGGAATTTGCCCGCGGACGGCGCTGTGCCTTCGCCCAGCCAGAATGGTGAACGCGACATCATGGACACGGATGGATTGGAACCGCCCGAGCAGCCTTCCGATGAGGATTTGAGAGAACTGGAGCAGCGGTACCGAGACTTGAAACTCGAAGAGATCAATCACCGCCGGCCCCCGGTCAACGCGGGTCAGTGGCAGTAGAGGAGCAGGCAGCGCTTAACAACCCTGCTACGATACCGCGATCGGATTGGCTGCAACCTAATCGGTCCTTTGAAGGTGCGGTGTTCCCGATATCTCGGTCGCGTCCTCGGATGTTGGTGTCCCCGAATTTTCCTCCCGCAATGTCAGCGAGCGTTAACTTCCCGTGTTCAAGGTTGATCCTCGCAAGCTCGTTGGTCCAGCGATGGCGCTGGTGTTGTTTGTCTTTGCTATTCGGCTGCTGCTCAACGAAGCAGGCAAGGTCTCGCGGGAAGAATTCGTTCACGGCCTGACGAGTGTTCAGCCAGCATACCTATTCATTGCCGCATTCTTAATCGCGTTGAACTATGGGCTACTTGCCTGTTACGACCTGCTCGCCCTGCGCTATGTACGCCGCGTCCTACCTCTGCGCCGGGTTTTGCTGGTGTCATTTCTTGGATACTCACTCGGGAATAATCTCGGCACGCTCATCGCCGCCGCTCCGATTCGCTATCGGTTCTACCACCGCTGGGGGCTGACCCACACACAGATTGTCGCGTTGGTTTCCGTATTAGGCCTGACGTTTTGGTCGGGCGTCTGCGTGCTCGGTGGTGTCGCCTTGACGCTCGCACCGGTCGAGTTGCCGGAGAAGTATGCGTTGCCCTTCGGTACTCGGACGCTTGGTATTATTCTGCTCAGCATCAGTGTTTTTTACGGGCTGGTGTGCGCGTTCTGGCACAAACCTTGGCCCATTGGCAAGTTGCACCTGCGACCGCCGTCCTTGGGCCTGGCAACCGTCCAAGCGTCTGTCGCGGCAGTCGATCTGCTGATCTCGGCCACCGCCCTGTACCTCGTCATGCCTGGGAATGCAGTGGTTCCTTTTCCGATGGTGCTGGCGGCCTACTTGGTTGCCATTGTCATCTCACTGATTTCCCAGGTGCCCGGTGGTTTGGGCGTGCTCGAACTCATTCTCTGGACCTTGCTGAAAGATACCGTTGGTCAACCAGTGTTGGCATCGGTGCTGATCTTTCGCATTCTGTATTACTTGCTGCCGCTGTTCGTCGGCATGATTGTGTTAGTCGCACACGAGATTTACAGTGGAGCCGTTGAAGCGCGAACCGATGCGAAATTTGAAGCGGACCATCCGCTGGGAGTTTCAGATCCCGAGCTGCCCACCCCAACTTCGATGGAGGATGCCTGATGCAAGAGTCCTACAACCCACTCAGCGCCGAAGAGGCCCGTGTGATCCTGAAGAAAGGCACCGAAGCCCCAGGCCCCGGTGGATATACCAATACGAAGGACGCGGGCACCTATATCTGTCGCCAGTGCAACGCACCGCTGTACCGCAGCGACGATAAGTTCGACAGTCATTGTGGTTGGCCGAGTTTTGACGATGAGATCGAAGGCGCCATCCTGCACGAAGTCGATGCCGACGGGCGGCGCACCGAAATTATGTGCAAGAACTGCGGCGGGCACTTGGGGCATGTGTTTCAAGGCGAGCGGCTGACGGAAAAGAACACCCGCCACTGCGTTAACAGTATTTCCATGCGGCTCGTGCCTGCAGGCGAGGAGATTCCTGAGACGATTCACGCCGACTAGGCTTCCCGAAGCGGGCGCGTTTGCCGGTGCGGCGTGCCGGACGTCCGTCGTGCGGTTGTCCCGGGAGTGGCGGCACACTACCTGATCACGACAAGGCGGTCTGGCGATTTTGCTGCCGGGCGATCGTCCACTCAATTGCGGCGATAAGCGCACGGGCTTTATTGAGCGTCTCTTCGTATTCTTTGTCGGGGTCGCTATCAGCGACGACGCCACAGCCCGCCTGCACGTGGTAGGCATTGTTCTGGAAAACGATGGTGCGGAGAGCCAAGCATGTATCCATGTTTCCGCGGTAGTCAATGTAGCCGACCGCACCGCCGTAGGGCCCTCGCCGGTGCGGTTCGATCTCGTCGATGACTGCCATCGCCCGGACTTTGGGAGCTCCGGAAACGGTACCCGCTGGGAGGCAGGCTTTCAACGCGTCGAATGCATCGAGTCCTTTTCGCAATTGGCCACGCACCTCGCTGCTGATGTGCATGACGTGCGAGTATCGCTCGATCACCATGACTTCGGTTAACTCGACACTGCCGAATTGAGCCACCCGACCAATATCATTGCGTCCCAGATCGACCAACATGACGTGCTCGGCGCGCTCCTTGGGGTCTGCCAAAAGTTCTTTTTCGAGCGCGACGTCCTCCGCCTCACTTGCACCACGCGGCCGCGTCCCCGCGAGCGGTCGCACCGTCACCATGCCATCTTTGACCCGGCACATGATCTCGGGACTGCAGCCGACGAGCACACATTCCGGCGTGCGGACAAAGAACATGAACGGCGATGGATTCACTACGCGTAGCGAGCGATAGACAGCGAACGGATCGACGTCACTACGCACCGTCAAACGCTGGCTGGGAACGACTTGAAAGACGTCGCCAGCGCGGATGTATTCGACACAGGTTCGAACCGCATCACAAAACGAGTCGCGCGTGAAATTCGACTCCACCGGTAATCGCTGGCTCTGGTCAGCATCGAGAATCTCTTCGCACTGGTGTGGCAGAGGTTGATTGAGGCTCTCGATGGTTCGATCTACCTCCGCAGCGGCCTCTGCGAATGCAGCGGCAGGATCAGTGTGCTGTGCGGCCAGGCGACTCTGTTTGTCGGAGCCTGAGTTTGTTTGGTTCGCATGAGGGGCGGAGTCGTCAGTCGACGATGGCTCCGCGGAAATCCCCCGACAATCCGCCAACGACACGACCGTGATCGTCTTGTCCACATGATCGAACACACAGAGCGTGTGGTAGAACGCGAAATCCAGGTCCGGAAGATCTCGATCGTCCTGCGTCGTATCGGGCAGATCTTCGACATATCTCACAACATCGTAGCCCGCATAGCCAATGGCGCCACCGATGAAGGGAGGCAACGCGTCGACGGTGGCGGTACGATCGTGAAACCGCTTGCGGAACTCGTCCAACGGATCGTCGCTCTGCGATGTCACGGTCTCACCGGTGACCATGTCCGTCTGCGTGATCGTTTTGGCTTTGGCAGCGAATCTCGCCAGCGGTTTCGATCCCAGGAAACTGTAGCGGCCCACCTTTTCACCGCCGATCACGCTCTCGATCAAGAAGGCGGGACCCCCGTCATCTAGCAACGTGAACGCTGTCACAGGCGTCAATGCATCGGACAACAAACGACGATAGACGGGCACGAAATCGTACTCGCGGGCGAGCTGGGCGAATTCGTCGGCGGACGGATGATGCATGTTGGCTTTCTAAGGGAGTCGCGGCACGGAACCAGTTTGGACATTAATTGAATAATCGACAACCGGGACAACGCAAGCGTTTTTTGGGTTCACCGTCACAGACCAGCTGCCATCGCCAGGCTGGCGACGTTGACACTCCATTGCCCAGCGATAGAATCCTTGGACAACCCAATCTGAACGCTGTCAGCACTTTCGATCCTCTTTCCACCTTCGACCGTAATACCGACACCCCCCACGCGAGATTCTCATGAAATGTCAGTATTGCGACAAACCAGCGACCTTTCACATCACCGAGCTGACCGAACCTGATGGCCCACAGATTCTGCATCTCTGTGAGCATCATGCGAGGACGGTGCTGCAGAAGGAGGAGCCCAGCCCAATCAAGACGATCACCGGCGCCCTAGCCAAACAGTTGCAGCTCGGTCAGACCAAAGAGGAACTGCGAAAACTCGACAAGAAGGCGTGTCCTTCGTGCGGGATCACGTTTTTCGAGTTTCGCAATACCGGGCGGCTGGGTTGCCCGATGGACTACACCCATTTTGAATCGGATCTCACCCCGTTGTTGATGAACATCCACGACTCATTGGAGCACACGGGGAAACGCCCCTCCCGAGCGGCAGCCAATGTAGACGCGCAAGCCGAGCTGATCAGTCTGCGTAAGGACATGGAGGCTGCCGTGCGGAGCGAACAATACGAGAAGGCGTCTGAGATCCGCGATCGGATTAATGAAATTCAGGGCGACCCCAAGCATCCTGGATTCGTCGCTCCACCGGCGAGTGAATCTCATGACGAGGATGCCGATGATTCAGCCGGCAGCGGTGGAGGTGGACTGTGAAGGAACCATCCGACCTCAGCATTTTGGTAAAGAATAGCGGCGAGTGGCTCAAGGGCACCGGTCCGGAGTCCGACATCGTGATCAGCAGCCGGATTCGTTTGGCGCGGAACTTAGCAGGATTCCCCTTCATCAAGAAGTGCAGTGAAGACGATCGGCGAAAGATCGAACGTCAAGTTCGTACACGTCTGGAGGCGCTGCCCGCTTGGAACGAGATTCAGTACGTCCACGTCGATTCACTGTCCGAGATTGACCGGCAGTTTTTAGTCGAACGGCAATTGATCAGTCGTGAGATCGCGGAGGCTGAAGGTAGCCGCGCCGTCGCGATCGATCCAGGTGAACAGTATTCAGTGATGGTCAATGAAGAGGATCATCTGCGAATTCAGGTGATGCACAGTGGTCTGGACTTGAACAGTGCGTGGGATCAGATTGACCAACTTGATGACGCCATCGAAGGCGAGCTGCTGTACGCGTTTCACCCCAAGTTCGGTTATTTGACCGCGTGTCCGACCAATGTTGGTACCGGACTGCGGGTCAGCGTCATGCTGCATCTGCCGGGGCTGGTGATCACGCAACAGATCGACAAGGTGTTCCGCAGTATGCAGCGGATCAATGTGACTGTGCGTGGTCTCTACGGCGAAGGGTCGCAGTACACCGGCGACTTCTACCAGGTCAGTAATCAGGTCACGCTGGGGCACACCGAACGCGAGCTCTTGACGATGGTGGGCGAGGAAGTGGTACCACGGATTATCGATTACGAACGCAAAGCACGTGACTTCCTGATGGAAAAAGGGGAGCAGGACCTGCTAGATGATGTCAGCCGAGCGCTCGGGATTCTCAGCACGGCACGAAAAATCAGCAGTGAGGAGACGATGCACTACCTGTCCAAGGTACGGCTGGGGGTGAACTTGGGGCTGATCGACGATGTCGAAGTCGCAACCATTAATAAATTGTTCATTCATACCCAGCCCGCTCACTTGCAGAAGCTGCAGGGGCGTTTGCTGACAACGAGCGACCGCCACGTCGAGCGAGCTAACTATCTCCATCAGCACTTGAGAAACGGCGGCCCGGCGGACGTGAATTGATGGCCAACACTCGGCAGACGTCCGCACGCGAGATCACAGTCAAGGGCGCTCGGGAACACAATCTTCGAGATATCGATCTCACGCTACCGCGTGGGAAACTGATCTGTTTCTCCGGCGTCTCCGGTAGCGGTAAGAGCTCGCTCGCCTTTGACACGCTCTATGCTGAAGGACAGCGGCGGTACGTCGAAAGCCTGAGCAACTCGGCCCGACAATTCATGGGCCAGATGCCGAAGCCGGATGTCGACCTGGTTTCAGGGCTGAGCCCCTCGATTTCAATTAGCCAGAAATCGACCGGAAATAATCCACGCAGTACCGTGGGTACCATCACCGAGATTCACGATTTCCTCCGGGTTTTGTTTGCACGAGTTGGTACTGGCTACTGTCCACAGTGTGACATTCCAATTCAAGCTCAGACCAGTGACGCGATTGTCAGTCGCGCCCTCGCCTGTGTCGCTGACGCCGAGTGGACTCGTGAGGACGAGGTCGATGAATCTCCCATCGCCGAGGAGCCGGACGAAACCGCCGAGGAGCCGGACGAAACCTCCGCGGCGCTGTGGATTTTGGCGCCGTTGGCTCGTGGCCAGAAGGGCGAATTTAAAGATCTGTTTGAGGACCTCCGGAAACAGGGCTTCAACCGCGCCCGTGTCGATGGGGACACCATTCGACTGGCCGAGCCCCCCCAGCTCGATCGGACCGTCCGCCACGATGTTGAAGTTGTCGTTGACCGGATTGTGCTGCCGCGCAAAATCGACGCGTCGCTCGATCGCGCTCGCGTGAACGAGGCCGTTGAGTTGGCGTTGAAACTCGGCGACAGCACGTTGATCGCGTCTGTCGGCCGCCCTGACACGGACTTCATGCTGCCGGTCAAGCACGACCATCTGTTCTCATCACGGTATTCGTGCCCTCAGTGCGGGACGAGCTTCCGCGCGCCGACGCCGCAACTGTTTAGTTTCAACAGTCCGCAAGGAATGTGTGAGTCCTGTGACGGTATTGGGCGGATGTACACGTTCGTTCCCGAATTACTGATTCCGGATGCGTCGAAGTCCATTCGGAAGGGGGCGATTGCGCTACTGGGCAAATGGGGTGATGTGGGGCGATATCGCCGGCACATCTATATGGGTTTCGCGGAGGCCCTTGACGAAGCCTTCGAGCTGGAAGCGGGCTCGATGCTCGACACGAGCTGGGAGGAACTTCCCGAGTCCGCAAAGCATGCGTGGTTGTGGGGAGTCGATGACTCCGTTGACCTCACGGGTGTTTCCGGTGCCAAAGCAAGGAAGTACATCAGCGAGTTTGACGGGATGATCCCCGAATTGCTCGACCGTTATCGAACCAGCCGAAACAAGATGCAATTGCGGCAGTTCGAAAAGCACATGAACACGATCGACTGTCCCGATTGTCACGGACGCCGGCTCAACCCGCAAGCATCTGCGGTGCGGATCGCCACCTGTGAAGAGTCGTTTGCGAATGACGCATCCAAGACGCTGCCACAGCTCTGCGACCTGCCGATCGAACAGCTCGCAGATTTCTTTTCCGACATCGAACTGACAGCGACCGACGCAACCATTGCTGCCGAGGCCCTCAAGGAGATCCGCGGACGGATTGGATTTTTGCTCGGCGTCGGTCTGGACTATCTGACGCTTGGGCGGACAGCCCCGACGCTTTCCGGTGGTGAATCACAACGCATTCGCTTGGCTGGGCAAATTGGTTCGGGACTGGCTGGTGTGCTGTACATTCTCGACGAACCCTCGATCGGGTTGCACCCGCGTGATAATGATCGGCTGATCGCCACCCTGCTACGATTGCGTGACGGTGGCAACACGCTGATCGTTGTCGAGCATGATGAAGATACGATGCGGGCCTCTGATTTAATCGTCGACTTTGGCCCGGGACCTGGCGTCAAGGGCGGACATGTCGTCGCCATTGGGACGATCGACGAGGTTTGTCAATCCACCGAGAGCGTCACGGGTGCTTTTCTATCAGGGAGGCGTTCGATCGAGCCTTCCGCAACGCCGCGGGCAATCGACCCCGCCAGGAAGCTCACTATTCGTGGAGCAAAATTCCACAATCTCAAGAATATTGATGTCGAAATCCCGCTTGGCGTGGTCGTCTGCGTTACCGGAGTTTCAGGCAGTGGCAAGAGTTCCCTGATCAGCGGGATTCTCGAGCCGGCACTTCGTCGTGATTTGAATCGGGCCGAATCCGAACCCGGCGAACATGATGCGATTGAAGGCATCGAGCATCTCGACAAGATCATCGCCATTGACCAGTCACCGATCGGTCGCACGCCACGCAGCAATCCCGCGACGTACGTCAAGGTCTTTGACGAGATCCGTAGCTTGTTTGCCAAGCTGACTGACGCGAAAACGCGGGGGTACGCGGCCGGGCGATTCAGTTTTAATGTCGATGGCGGACGATGCAGCGCCTGCGATGGCAATGGCGCCAATAAATTGGAAATGGATTTCCTCGCCGATATTTGGGTGACCTGCCCAGTCTGTGAAGGTAAGCGATACAACCGCGAGACCTTGGCGGTAAAATTCAAAGGCAAATCGGTCGCCGATGTGTTGGAGATGGATATCTCCGAAGCGCTCGAATTATTCGAGAACGTACCCAAGATCGCTGAAAAGTTGCAAACGCTCGTCGATGTTGGTCTGGAATATCTCAAACTCGGCCAGCCTTCACCGACGCTCTCTGGAGGTGAGGCGCAGCGTATCAAGCTTTCTAAAGAGCTCAGTCGGCGCGACACAGGCAATACGCTCTACGTGCTCGATGAGCCGACGACTGGACTGCATTTTGCCGACATCGAATTGCTGCTCGGTGTGATCAATCAGCTCGCAGATCGCGGGAATTCCATTGTGATCGTCGAGCACAATCTCGACGTGATCAAGACCGCGGATTGGGTCATCGACATCGGCGTCGAAGGCGGACGCGGCGGCGGTGAATTGGTCGCGGAGGGACATCCCTCGGAGATTGCCACAGTTGCCAATAGTTACACCGGGGAAGCAATCGCAAATGTTTTGGGCATTGAACGCGTTCGACGCAAGGAGGTGGCGAAGGTCATTCGCGAGGTTGCGATGCCGGACGCTCGGGCGCGAACCCATGTGGTGGTCGAGGGCGCCTGCGAACATAATTTGCGGCACGTCAACGTCTCGATACCCCGTGATGCCATGACGGTTTTCTGTGGGCCGAGTGGGAGCGGGAAGAGTTCACTTGCAATGGACACCATCTACGCCGAAGGCCAACGCCGCTATGTTGAGTCGCTGTCGAGCTATGCCAGGCAATTTATCGGCCAAGTCCAGAAGCCAAAAGCGGAGCGGATCGAAGGATTATCGCCCGCGGTGGCCCTCGAGCAAAAGAACCTCGGGCACTCGCCTCGCAGTACCGTTGGCACGGTGACGGAAGTCTACGATTATCTGCGTATCCTATTTGCGAAACTTGGTACGATGCACTGCCCGGATTGCGAGCAGCCAATCGGAACGCAGACACCAGACCAAATTATCGACAAAGTTCTGGGTATGGCGGAGGGTACCCGGGCCCTGCTACTCGCGCCGATTGAAGTCGCCGCTGGCGAAGCTTCGTTAGAAACGTGGCAGACCCTGAGGGCGAGCGGTTACGCACGGGTACGAATCGATGGAGAAACCGTCGAGCT
Organism: Allorhodopirellula heiligendammensis; assembly: GCF_007860105.1. NCBI lineage: Bacteria > Pseudomonadati > Planctomycetota > Planctomycetia > Pirellulales > Pirellulaceae > Allorhodopirellula > Allorhodopirellula heiligendammensis. The sequence goes on along the minus strand of NZ_SJPU01000004.1, from coordinate 180,267 downwards.
CGATGCTGCCAAACCGCTCGATTCTCGGCGCGTGCAGAGCGTCGCGGTCGTCGTCGATCGGATCACGATTCGCGATGAAGAGCAATCTCGGATCAGCGATAGTGTTGAGCAGGCACTGTCCCTCGGAGTGGGCGTGATCGAAATTGCGATCGCCGATTCGGATCGTCCGGAACCGGAATGGGAAACCATCCGGCACAGCCAGCATCTGGTTTGCAGTTGTTGCGGGCGTTCGTTCCAGCAACTTACTCCGCATCACTTCTCGTTCAATTCCGCGATCGGCTGGTGTCCTGGCTGCCAGGGGCTGGGGACGCAAACGGGGACTAATCCGGCTGCCTTGATGGGGACCCCCAGGCAAACACTCGGCGATGGGGCCGCATTGCTGTGGCCAAAAACCGATCAGGCCGTCAGTCGCTGGATGTTGCAAGCATTGTCGCGGTCGACCAACATCCCCATCGACAGCCCCATCGAGCAGCTGACGCTCTCGCAGAAGCGGATGCTGTTTCATGGGCTCGGGGCCCGCTGGGTCGAGGTCCGTCGCAGTGACGCAGTGGACACCGCGAGCACGACCGGCGGCGGTAGTGTTGCCGGTGGCAAGGCCAAGGGACATCCTGACGATATCTTGTTCCGTTTTCAGTTCAAAGGTTTTTATCCCGCTCTCGAAGAGGCTTCTCGATTGACGCCGGGGCTGCGTGCGAAGCTGGAAACGTTTGTGGCGGAGATTGACTGCAGTGTGTGCAACGGCGCACGACTCCGAGATGATGCTGCGGCCGTGCGATTTCGCTCGCATACAATTGGCGATCTGGTCCATATGCCCTTGGATCGCATTGACGCAGAGGTTACTGCGTGGCAACTCGACTCGCGTGAGCAGAAAATCGCTGGTGAACTCGTTCGCGAGGTGCAGTCTCGTGTGAAGTTTTTACGCGACGTTGGGCTGGATTACCTGACGTTGCACCGGGGTGCCGCAACGCTGTCAGGGGGTGAGGCTCAACGGATTCGTTTGGCCGCTCAGTTAGGCAGCGGGCTCTGTGGGGTGCTCTACGTACTTGATGAGCCGACTATTGGACTGCATCCACGCGATAACCTGCGGCTGCTCTCCGCACTCCATCGGCTGCGTGACCAGGGCAACACATTGTTGGTCGTCGAGCACGACCATGATGTGATTGCTGGCAGTGACTACCTCTGTGATTTTGGCCCTCGCGCCGGTCGACATGGCGGCAATATTGTCGCCGAAGGACCGCCCGAGAGCATTGAGCCGATGGCCACGTCGGTGACCGCACCATATCTCTCTGGAGAGCGGCAGATCGAGTTGCCTGCGGTACGGCGGCCTGTGATGTCGCCGGCGGGCAAGCCCATGGTCGATTTTGTGAGTATCTGCGGTGCTCGGGAAAACAATCTGAATGATGTCGACGTCAATATTCCGCTCGGTGTGATGACCGCCGTGACGGGGCCGAGCGGCAGCGGAAAGAGTTCGCTGATTAACGGAATTCTCTATCCGGTTCTCGCCCGCCGTCTCCATCGAGCCAAAATCAAAGCCGGTCGCCACGACGAAATTACGGGGCTGCGGTACGTTAACAAGGTGATCCGGGTCGATCAGTCACCGCTGGGCAATTCTCCATCGAGTAATCCTGCTACTTACACCGGCGTGTTTGACTTGATCCGGGGTGAGTTTGCAAGCCTGCCAGCGGCTAGAGAGCGACGTTTCACGCCGCGCACATTCAGTTTCAATGTCGCCGGTGGACGGTGCGAGACTTGCGAGGGCACGGGGCAACGCAAGATCGAGATGCACTTCTTGCCCGATGTGTGGATCCCTTGCGAGGAATGCCATTCACGGCGGTACAACGAGGACGTGCTGCAGGTCAAGTTGCATGGTCGGAGCATCGCTGATGTGCTCGAAATGCCTTGTTCCGAAGCAGTCGACTTGTTTAGTGATCAACCGAAGATCCAACATGTCATTCAAACCCTCTGCGATGTGGGACTTGACTATGTCACACTCGGACAATCCGCCCCCACACTCTCGGGCGGCGAAGCTCAACGAGTCAAGCTGGCCGCAGAACTGGCGCGGCCCGCGACCGGGCACACCTTGTATCTGCTCGATGAACCAACGACGGGCCTGCATTTTGGCGACATCGAGAAGCTTCTGCAGGTAATGCAGCGGCTCGTCGACATTGGCAACACTGTCATCGTGATCGAACACAATTTGGACGTCATCAAGTGCGCTGATTGGGTGATCGACATGGGACCGGGAGCAGGCGTCGATGGCGGCAATATCGTCTTTGAGGGTACGCCCGAATCGCTTGCTGCGACCGCCCAGCGTCCATCGGGATCCATCTCGGTCACCGCTCCGTTTCTGGCAGATATCCTTCATGGCACGCGGACTGCGCAGCCGACGCTGCCGTCTGACGTGCCAGCCGCGGGGAACGGCCGCCTGCTGAATGCTCTCGCGAGCACCGTTGGATCGCCCCAGCAACTCGCTCCAGCAACGTCACCACCGGAGACCCCCGATCCGTCGAATCCCACAGCGATTGCAGACGATTTCTCATCCGGTGACATCTCCGCGAGCTCAGACGGCCCCATGAGCGAACAGGTTGATCCGAACCAATCATTTTCGGCACCCTGGAGGATACTCGGTCGACGTTGGCATACTCTTCCGAAGGGTTTCCCTGACAACGTGCGTCCTGACTGGCCACTCGAGCTTGTCGACAGCGTGCTGGATTTACTCGCCAATGTCGCCGGCGAACATGCCCTGGATTTCCCAGCCCCGGATCGCGTGGGTGTGAAGCTGGAATCGGGGAGCAACGGTGATCTGCCATGGTGGGCGGAACTCGAGACAAAGCAACCTGATGGTGTGCGATTGAGACTTCGCGGTCCGAAAACTGCGATTGATCTCGATCAGCTGCTGTCCTTAGATCTCTTGCATGCCCGCGATGCCGATGGCACGGTCAGCCTCCATGACGCTGACCATGTCACGCTCACTCTGCGATTAACCCAACTCGACCAGGCGCGTGGTAAGCAACTCCGCTCGTTCCTGCAGACCCACCTTGACCGCACGCGGCTGAGCAGCTGATCGGGTGAGAGGTAGACGCTGTCGACTGGGTCAATTTGCGGCGTCCCGCATCGCCGTCCAGGCCAGTTCCAAGGCACCTCGGACGGGCTCTTCGATCGGACAAACGCTCGTCGGAGCGACCCCCATGTGGTCGAGCTCCTTGGCCAGCAACGCCTGGTAAACCGGTTGCCTCAACAGCACACTGCCCGCGCAGGCGAGCGTGAATTGATCGGCAGAAAACTCGATTTGGCGGGTCACGGCCGCAACGAGCTGGGCGAGTGATTGGGCTCCCGCATGCACGATTTCTTGCGCAGCGGCGTCGTGAGGGTATTGCTGAAAGAGAACGGGAGCCAGCGAGGCGATTTGGCGTCTCGGGTCAGACGACTCATAGCACCAGCCGATCAGCTGATCGGGAGATGCGAGATTCAGGTGATCGAGGACCGCCGATAGTAGACTCGTCGGTGCGGCACGGGCATCGATCGCCATACACACACGACGTAGCGTCTGCGCGGCCAACCAATAACCGCTGCCTTCATCGTCGAACAGATATCCTTGACCGCCTGCTCGCGCGACATTGCCGGCTGCATTGCGTCCCCAGGCCATCGATCCCGTTCCGGCAATCAACGCGACCCCGTATTGAGCGACCGTCGCTAAAAGACATTCCGCGTCACCCACGATGACGGGGGACTGAGCTAGGCCGGTTTCTCTGCACCAATCGAAGATTCGTTGCTGTTCTTCGAGACGCCCTGCACCCGCCACGCTCAAACACGCATGAGAAGCAGGGACTTGCGTTGATCCGGCGTTACGGAATGCCTGTGCAACGGTGTGCCGGATAATCTCGAATGCCGAATCGAATCCAACCGAGCGAGGGTTACCAGCGGGCCCAGCGGAGCTGCCAACAATCCTCATCTGGTCTTGGGCAACTTCGCCGAGCAGGACGCGGGTGTTTGAGCCACCGGCATCAATCCCGATCAAAAACTTTTTATCCACGGTCGTTTACTACCCCGTTGACGGCGTCACGCAGTCGCCCGTCCACGCGATTGAGTTGATCCCGAGCCGTGGTGGCATCGATCGCACCGAGGTGGGAAAGGATCGCAGTTTTGACATCCCCGTCACACCTATTGAGCAATTGCTCGGCAGAAGTTTCACCCAGTCCGGTCACTTCACTCACGATGCGAATACTACGGCGGCGGAGTTTCGCGTTGGACGCGCGCAGATCGACCATCAAATTGCCGTACGTTTTACCGATTCGCACCATCGCGCCGGTGGTGAGCATGTTCAACACCATCTTGGTCGCAGTACCAGCCTTCAGTCGGGTCGATCCGCTGAGTACCTCCGGCCCGACCACAGGGGCGATCATGATGTCAGCATGACGATGGAGTTGGGAAATCGCGTTGCATGTCACTCCGACTGTCGTGGCACCGCACTGCCGAGCATAGTCCAGTCCGCCGATGACGTAGGGCGTTGAACCACTCGACGCGATACCGACGAGCGTGTCTTGAGCGCAGAAACTGTATTCAGCTAGATCTTGAGCGGCCAGCGTCAATGAGTCTTCAGCTCCTTCGACGGCGTTTCGCAACGCCGTATCGCCTCCGGCAATGATTCCAATCACCATCTCAGGTGGGGTATTGAACGTGGGCGGGCACTCTGACGCATCGAGTACTCCCAGCCGCCCTGAAGTCCCCGCTCCGATGTAGAATAACCGACCTCCTACCCGAAAGCTCGCGACGATCACATCGATCGCGCGGGCGATCGATTGTGATTCATTGCTGACAGCTTCCGCCAAAAGAGCATCTTCCGAGTTCATGAGACGAACGATCTCAAGTGCGGTCAACGAATCGAGATTCGCCGAGCGTTCGTTTCGCGTTTCAGTCGTTAAAAGATCTGTGGATTTCATGATGTGTTTCATAATGAATGATCGGGTATCGCTGTCAATTTCCCGTTGCTGTCCCTGACTTGAAGGTTATACGTTGCTTCCAATCGGTACTGTTGACGCCCTTGTTCTCGTGATTTCGGTTACGGCCTCCATCGTGATTGGACTACGATTGAGCGGTAAAAACGATTCGGTAGAAGCGTTCTTGGTGGGGAACCGAGATCTTCCTTGGTGGGCAATTCTAGGTTCCATCGTGGCGACGGAAACCAGTACCGCGACGGTGCTGAGCGTTCCTGGTGCGGGCTACGGTCCGGTAGGGATGCGTTTTTTGCAAATCACGTTTGGATTTTTGATTGGCCGTACAATCGTTGTGTATTTGTTGCTGCCGCTCTTTTTCCGTGGCAAATTGATGAGCGCCTATGAGGTGCTCCAGCAACGATTCGGTGGAGTCGTCGAAAGGTTTGCGTCGCTCTTGTTTTTGGTCGCTCGGAATATTGGCGATGGCTTGCGTCTCTTCCTTGCTGCCGTGGTGCTGCACAAGCTGGTGGGGTGGGAACTCCACACCAGTGCCATCGCCATTGGCGTGATCACGATCTTCTACACGTACTTTGGAGGGATGAAAAGTGTTGTTTGGAATGATTGTATCCAGTTCGTGATTTACATGCTTGGCGCTGTCGCGACCGTGTTTGTAATTTCCAGCCAGATTACTGGCGGATGGGCTGAGTTCTGGGAATTTGCCTCCGTCCACGACAAGTTGAGCGTGTTTCAGTTTTCTCCACCGGTTGGTGACACACGCTCGCTGAGTATGTGGGTTTTGTCGGACCCGTTCAACTTCTACGCCGCTGTCATAGGTGGTGCGGTGCTGTCGTTGGGGACTCATGGCACCGACCAAATGATGGTCCAGCGATACCTCAGTGCACGCAGCCAGCGAGACGCCGCGAAAGCTATCCTGCTCAGTGGCGTAGTTGTCATGCTTCAGTTCGCCTTGTTCCTGTTTATCGGTGTGCTGTTGGCGTGCTACTACGCACAGGATCCCACAGCTACGTTTGAGACATCTGACGAGGTTTACGCCGACTTCATCGTCCACCACTTCCCTCGCGACACAGGTCTGGTGGGCTTGATGCTCGCAGCAATTCTCGCGGCGGCAATGTCCACCCTTTCCAGTTCACTCAATTCGTCAGCCTCGGCAGTATTGAACGATTTCTATCTTCCGCTGAGACGGTCGACTCCGTCACCACAACGGCTGTTGGCGATTACCCGCCGGTTGGCGATCGGCTTTGGTGTCATACAAGTTCTGATAGGTATTTGGGCGATCTCGCTGGACGCATCGGTTGTAAGTAATTCGCTGACGATCGCTGGCTATTCAGCGGGCCTGCTATTGGGGCTGTTTCTATTGGGCGTGTTGACCACGAAGGTGCGCGCCGCCCATGCATTAGTGGGAGCGGTCTGTGGATTGGCCGCACTACTCTTCGTGCAGTTCCTCCTGCCCACCCTCACTCAGTCGCCTGGCCTTGAATTTGGCGTGCAGGTCGCGTGGCCTTGGTTCGCATTGATAGGGTCGAGCGTGACATTTTCAGTGGGCAGTGCATTGGCAAGCGTCTCCAAACTCACGTCGCAGAATCCTTGACCCACTGCAAAATCGTTCGAACGTTTCCGTGTGAGCCGGGCAGTTGAGCGGATTGACCGACATACCGCTCGCAGGTTGCGTTAGCCTGAATGATCGCAAAAGGAATTTGAACAGTGGCCGGTCCTCCCAACCCGTATCAGACGTCCAGCGCCATCGAGGACAGCGATCCCCATGTAGAGAATTCGCTCGGCAAACCCATGGCGTCCTTCGTGGGCGTTCTACTGGGTGGGATCTCTGCGGGTTTGATCGCAGAGATGCTGGCGCTGATCACAATTGTCCTACCGATGAATAATCTGACGTCTCTTTCAGGAACTTTTTACGCATTTTTGCTGATATCGATGCCGCCGACGGCCAGCCTCTGCGGTGCACTGGCGGGGATCACCGTCGGATGCCTGCATGATCATCCATTGCGATGGCTCATGGGGTTAGTTGTGGGAGCACTTCCAGTCGCGATCGTTTCTTCTCAAGCGTATGATTCCATTCTCGCCGATGACGGAGAGCTGACGCTGATTCCGATAATCTTGGTAAGTGTGATCATGTTGACCGCGACCTTTGCTGCCGTGTTTTTCGTCAGCCGCGTGCTCGAGTCGGTCGAGCAGCAGCGGACCACAGGAAGAGTCGACGCGAAATCCTGATGGGGTTCAAGCAATGTCAATTTGCCCCTTACCTCTCTGGAGCCAATCCCTCGATCGTCGCCGGAGAGACATGCACGCATTTCGGGCATTCGATTTGCAGACCAGTGCAAGTGCATGCCAGTTGACCCGAGGTGACCGGCATTGACTCTACGCGTCCAGCACAGATTTCCTAGGCAATACGCGATAGCCCCAGTAGGCTCACAACAGTTTTCGGAGTATCCCCATCGCCTCAATCAACTTCCAAACCGAATCAGGTTCCCTCGGACAAAATATTCAGGTGCGGGGGGCCCGTGTTCACAATCTCAAAAATGTGGATGTGGATGTTCCACGCAACGCGATAGTCGTGTTTACCGGCATCTCGGGTTCAGGTAAATCCTCGTTAGCGTTCGGAACGCTGTTCGCTGAGTCACAGCGACGGTATCTCGACTCGGTGTCGCCTTATGCTCGGCGTTTGATCGACCAGGTCGGTGAACCGGACGTGGATACGATTGAGGGACTGCCGCCCGCGGTCGCTCTCCAACAGCAACGCGGAACACCATCGGCCCGTTCCTCGGTCGGGAGCGTGACGACAATTTCCAATAGCCTCCGGATGCTGTACTCACGCGCCGGAATCTATCCACGCGGTCAGACGATTTTGTACGCGGACGCTTTTTCACCTAACACGCCGGAAGGTGCCTGTCCTCGGTGTCATGGAATCGGGCGTGTGTTCGATGTTACGGAAGATCTGTTGGTACCGGACAACTCTCTGACGATTCGCGAAGGCGCGATCGCCGCTTGGCCGCCCGCTTGGCAGGGCAAGAATCTGCGTGGGATTCTTGTGACGCTGGGCCACGATATTGACAAACCTTGGAAAAAACTGTCTCGAAAAACTCGCGACTGGATCCTGTATACCGACGAGACACCGGAGGTGCCGGTCTACCCCGGACTGAACTGCGAACAGGTCCGCCAGGCAATCAAGCACGACGAGCCACCCAGCTATATGGGCACGTTTTCGAGTGCCCGCCGCTATGTTCTGCACTCCTTCGCGACCACACAAAGTCAGCGGACAAAGCAACGAGTCTCACGTTACATGCAGATTTCGCAGTGCCCTGATTGCAACGGCAAGATGCTGAAGCAAGAGTCGCTGTCGGTGAAGTTCGCAGGACTTGATATCGGGGAATTGTCGCAATTAACTTTGACAGAACTGGCTGATAGGTTGCGCGGGGCTGTCGACGGTGAGTCTGCCACGAACGACGCGCACCGCGAACGAACGATCGTCGCGGAAAGAATTGTCCGCGATGTTCTGGCTCGGGTTGAGGCGCTAACCAACCTGGGTCTGGGCTATCTTTCGCTGCAGCGCAGCACGCCTACTTTGTCGCCGGGTGAGCTTCAGCGACTGCGGTTGGCCACGCAGCTTCGGTCGCAACTTTTTGGCGTTGTCTACGTTCTCGACGAGCCATCGGCAGGTTTGCATCCAGCAGACACTCAGGCGCTGCTCGGGGCACTCGACGAGCTCAAACGAATTGGTAACTCGATCTTTGTCGTTGAGCACGATGTCAGTGTCATCGAACACGCTGACTGGATTGTCGATATCGGGCCGGATGCAGGACAACATGGGGGCGAGGTGATCTACAGCGGCCCCATCGCAGGATTGTGCGGTGTTGAAAGATCGCATACAGCTCGCTACCTCGTTGCCGCCGATGGCGAGTCGATCAGGGCAGCGAAGATGCCGCGGCGTGACCCCGCGGGATGGCTCAGGCTGGAAGGTGTGACGCGCAATAACTTGAATCGACTCAACGTGGAATTTCCGCTCGGCGTGATGACCACGGTGACGGGGGTATCAGGTTCAGGCAAATCAAGTTTGGTCAGTCAGGCGCTTGTTGAACTCGTCCGTCAAACCCTGGGGCAGAAAATCGAGGCTGATCCTACCAGTAGCGAGACCGACCTGCTCGAGCACTCAGAAGAGACACCGATCGGAGGAAGTATCGAAGGTGGGCTGGAGCACGTTCGACGTCTCGTCACGGTTGATCAAAAGCCAATCGGCCGCACACCACGTTCGAATCTTGCGACTTATACGGGACTATTTGACTATGTTCGTAAGCTATTCGCTTCCACACGTGAGGCGAAGACGCGGCGCTACGATGCTGGACGGTTTTCGTTTAATATCGCTAAAGGACGTTGTGCCAATTGCGAGGGCGCAGGGTTCGTCAGTGTTGAGTTGCTGTTTCTTCCGAGCGTCTACACGCCATGTCCAGTCTGTCAGGGACAGCGGTATAACGACGAGACGTTGGAAATCGTCTACCGGGAGAAAAACATCGCTGAGGTACTCGACCTGACCGTTGAAGATGCGTATGACTTCTTTAGCGAGGAATTGCCGGTGCAGCGCGCACTCGACGCACTGCTGCAGGTTGGACTCGGATACCTTCGATTGGGTCAGTCTGCAACGGAATTGTCCGGCGGTGAAGCGCAGAGAATTAAACTTGCAACCGAACTGCAGCGTGTTCAGCGAGGCGACACACTTTACATACTCGACGAGCCAACCACAGGTCTCCATCCAGCAGACGTTTCACGATTGATGTCACAGCTAAACGGCTTGGTCGATGCAGGCAATACCGTCATCCTGGTCGAGCACGACATGCAAGTCGCCGGCAACAGTGATTGGATGATCGATATGGGGCCCGGTGCTGGTGACCAGGGGGGGCAGATCGTCGCCCAGGGCCCACCTGCGACGATTGCTAAATCGACAACGAGCCGCACCGCAAAGTTTCTGCGCTGCTGAAAAATGCTCTCCTCGATGCTGAACTCGTTTGCGTTGAAAACAGAATTCTGCGGCTGTTCAGCTGAGTTGTCAGCGAACTCGTCATCGACCTGCAGACCGTCACCAGCGATTGCCGCGATCCTCCCACCGCCAGTCTCCACGCGAGAGAGGCTAAGGTGTTCAGTCGGCGAGGGTGCGATGCCGGATAGGCGATCAGATGAGCTGCAGATTCAAACCACAGCGGTGGATTCTTCCACGCGCACAAACAGCAGTCGTCCGCCGACGATGGTATGCGTGACCCGGCCAAATAACTCGCGATCTTCCATCGGACTGCTCTGGCATCGAGAGAGAAACTCGCTTGGCCGCACCGTCCATGCCGCGTCAGGATCGATCAATGTCACATCGGCGGGCGCTCCCTTGCCTAGCGTCCCAGCATCGAGCTTGGCAATCCGAGCGGGGTTGGTCGAGAGGCATTCAATCGCACGCGACCAACTCAAAATATCGGTACGGATCATATCGGTCAGCGTCGCCGCCAGTGTGGTTTCGAGCGTCGCCGCACCAAACGGAGCGAGGTCGAGATCGTTGCCCTTCTTCTCGCGTGCCCGAGGCATGTGCCCAGACTGGATCGCGTCGATCGTGCCATCAGCGACCGCCTGTTGCAACGACTCCACATGTGCGGGACTTCGCATTGGCGGATGGACCTTGAAACGTGAATCGAACGACCGCAGCAGAGCGTCGCTACCGTGCAGGTTTTGGGGACAAACCGACGCAGAAATCGGTACACCACGGCTCTTTACCCGACCGATCATGTCGATCGCGCCCATCGTACTAACCGGACCGACGTGCAATCGCCCTTTCGTTGCCTCGGCCAAGCGGACGTCGCGTGCGACGGCAAGATCCTCCGCTTCAGTGGGCAGCCCCTTGAGGCCGAGCACCAGCGAGACTTGGCCGTCATGCATGATGCCGCCTTCGGCAAGTCCCGGGACTTCGGGGCGGTCAAAAATTGGGAGATCGAGCATCCGGCAGTAATCGAGCGCTCGTTTGAGCAAAGCGTCATTTGGCATCGCCCGCGGCGAGTCGCTGAAACCGATCGCGCCGGCTTCGGCCAGGATCGCGAGCTCGGCCATTTGCGCCGCCTCGCGTCCCTTGCTTAAGCACCCTATTGGATAGACGCGTACACCGCCGAGACGCTGCGCAATCTGCGTGACGAGTTCGACTGCGGCTGCGGAGTCGATCACTGGATTGGTATTGCTGCAGCAGAGCACCGAGGTAAAACCACCGGCCAGGGCGGCGTTGCTGCCTGTCTGAATGGTCTCATCTTCCTCACGTCCGGGTTGACGTAGTTCTGCGCCCAAGTCAACCAGTCCCGGTGCCACAACACGTTGTTGCGCGTCGATCCAATAGGCATCGCCCGGACAATCTCCGTCACATGGATCCAGCTCAGCGATGCGTCCTTCGATGATAAGCAAGCGACCGATTCGGTCGACACCGTTGGCAGGGTCAACGATACGACCGCCGTCAATCACGATCGGCTGGAGGAGTGTAGGTGTGGGGCGAGACATGGCGAGCGTTTCCTACCGTCAACGAGGTGGGTTAGATTCTGATGCAGCGATATCGGACGCCCCCGACAACAGCCACAGAGCCGCCATTCTCACCGCGATTCCATTAGTGACTTGCTCGAGGATCACCGAGTGCGGTCCATCGGCGACTTCGGGCGTGATCTCGACGCCACGATTGATAGGGCCAGGGGCCATGATCAAAATGTCAGATTTCGCCCGCCGCATCCGATCACCATTCATGGCATACAAGGCCGCGTACTCACGCACACTCGGGAACGGACGCGTTTGCTGACGTTCGAACTGAATCCGCAGTAGGTTCAGTACATCGCACCGCTCGACAATATCATCGAGCCGGTGAGCGACTTCGAAACCGATCTCTTCCCAGCGTGGACTGACGAGCGTGGGTGGGCCGCAAATGATCACGTCTGCCCCCAGCGATTTCAGGCCCCAGATATTGCTGCGAGCGGTTCGGCTATGGGCAATGTCACCTACCATCGCAACGGTCATTCCCGCCAGTAATTGACTGGGGTCAAGAGACGCACTCTGCCAATCACGCGGGCCACGATGCTGCAGAATTGTGAGGATATCGAGCAAACCCTGCGTGGGGTGTTCATGCGGCCCATCGCCTGCATTGAGAACGCTACACCCGAGTTCGCGAGCGAGCAAATGTGGCGTGCCTGGCGTCTGGTGCCGCGTCACAACCCAGTCGACGCCCATCGCCTCGATCGTTTTGGCTGTGTCAACGAACGTTTCACCCTTCGCAACACTGCTGCCGGCACTGCTGAACTCGACCGTGTCCGCCCCGAGTCGCTTGGCGGCGAGCGAAAAACTATTTCGCGTCCGTGTACTGTTTTCAAAAAACAGATTCGCACAGGTCTTGCCTGACAGTAGGGATATCTTTCGCCGACATCCATCGGTCAGTGCTTTGAGCTGTTCGGCTGTGCTAAGAATCGCGAACAGCTCCGCCGCTTGCAGTCGCTCGAGGTCCAGTAGATGACGATCACGCCATGCGGACGGGAAGGGGAGCGGAGCGGATTGGGTCATCGTGTCCATGCTCGAGATTGTAGGAACCCATCAGGCATTGCGGGAGGAGGGATGCAGGAATGCGATCAAGATCCACGCGATGATCCAGCACCCGCCGCCGATCGGTGTGATCGCACCCAGCCAGGGTGTATTGGTCAGCACGAGCACGTAAAGGCTACCTGAGAAAAACACGATGCCGGCGACAAAGAGGCAAACGCTCCAGCGGAGGGTGGCGCTCGGACGCGTCGGTAAGGCAATCAACGCCAGCAGGGCGATCGCGTGCGCCAAATGATAGCGCGCGCCCGTGTCGAACTGCGCCAAACGTTTGGCCAGTAGCTCGGCATCGACGCCGGTTCCGGCCAAATAAACCGGTAGCCAGTGGGCTCCGAAGGCGCCGATCAATACCGCGAGTGCCCCAGCGACTGCCGCGGCCACGAAGGGAGTCCGTGCGTTGCTCATCATTTAACAGCCAGCATTCGTTCCAACGCAATCAAACTCCATTTCATCGTCTCGTCATCAACGCGAATTTGATTGACGAGATTTCCCTCGCGCAGGTTCTCCAGCGTCCAGCATAGATGGGGTAAATCGATGCGATACATCGTCGCGCACATGCAAACAACGGGGCTGAGAAAATGGATCTCTTGCTCGGGATGCTCGGCTTTGAGCCGGTTCACGAGATGCAGTTCGGTACCGATGGCCCACTTCGTCCCCGGAGCAGCCGCTTTGACGGTATTGATGATCTTTCCGGTGCTACCGCTAATGTCAGCGATATCGTTGACATCTCGTGGACACTCGGGGTGTACTAGGATCTTGATACCAGGATGATCTTCGCGAAATTTAGCGACGTGTTCGGGGCGGAACATTTGATGAACACTGCAGTGTCCTTTCCAGAGAATGACGCGACTGTTCTCAATCTGAGCTTCCGAGTTGCCGCCCAGTTCAAGCGCATATGGATCCCAGACCGGCATCTGCTCTTCACCGATATCCATGGTCAGGGCTGTGTTGCGCCCCAGATGTTGGTCGGGGAAAAACAGCACTCGCTGCCCGCGTTCAAAGGCCCATTTCAAGACGGCCTGTGCATTACTGCTGGTACAGACAATTCCACCATGCCGGCCACAAAACGCTTTTAAACTAGCGGCACTGTTGATGTAGGTCACAGGAATGACCTGCTCGGTATCGATCACCTCACCCATGTCGGCCCAAGCAGCTTCGACTTGTCGGATGCCGGCCATATCCGCCATTGAGCAGCCTGCCGCCATGTCCGGCAGGAGCACATTGACGCGTTCGCCCCTGCGAGAGGCAAGTCGGTCGGGCGTGTTGGCCAGGATGTCCGCTGTTTCAGCCATGAAGTGAACGCCGCAGAATACGATGGTTCGGCACTCACCACTCGATGCAGCCATCTCGGACAGTTGATAACTGTCGCCGCGGAGATCGGTATGGGCGATCACGTCATCCTGCTGATAATGATGTCCCAAAATCAGCAAACGTTTTCCGAACTCCTCGCGCACTGATTCGATCCGCTCGCGTAATTCCGGTTCGCCTACCGTTTTGTACGGGGCAAGCGGCAACATTGAATCCGCATTACTGACGCCGCTCCCCGCAGAGCCGCTAACCGGATTTGCGGTTGTGGTCGGCAAGCTTTGACGAGTAGACGCGGAGAGTGGGGATTCAGCCATGGAGATTACTCAAGATTTCTGCAGCACTTGTAGAAGTGTCGATCGACGAACCCGATTCTACCCGGCCCACGTCATTTCAGAAACTCCTACCAAGCTGACACCTCCGCCGGCGGCCGACCTGCGGCGTGAGCTGCCAGCTAACATTCAGTGCTGCGAAGCGAAACTTCGGGGGTGGTGTTGGATCGCCGTCCGTGGGGACATCAGGGCTAAACCGCCTGGAGATCGGGTGGATTCAGAGAATGCCCGCATGCTGGCCACAGGCATTTTGCCAAAACCTGCCATCTATGGTTAGAATGAATTCGCAACATCCCCGCAGCTGCTGTCTTCGACACGCCCCTCCCGTAAACTCCCACCCCATCTCCTCACCGATGACTCAATCACGCTCTCATTTCTGTGGACGCACCCGTCGCGAATTTATTTGGGAATCTGGAGCCGGGTTCGGGGCTGCTGCTCTGAGCGGCATGTTCTGCGATGATGGTTTCTTCTCGTCGGCCGCGGCTGCGTCACTGGATGGGGAATCTCCGGCGGGTCCGATGGCGATCAAGCCACCGCATTTTGCTCCCAAAGCAAAGTCCGTGATTTTCTTGTTCATGTACGGCGGTCCCAGTCATATCGACACCTTCGACTACAAACCCGCCATGAAGGGCATGGATGGCAAGACGGTCGACGTCAAGACATTTGGTCGCGGTGGACACAAGGCGGGGGGCCGAATCGTCGAGCCACGCTGGGATTTCAAGCAGTACGGCGAGTGTGGGAAGTACGTCAGCTCGCTGTTCCCTAACGTAGCAAAGCATGTTGATGATATCGCGTTCCTGCACTCAATGACCGCCGAATCGCCCATCCACGGCTCGGCCATGTTGATGATGAATAGCGGCAAATTGCTGTCTGGAAACCCCGCGATGGGGTCATGGGTGACCTATGGATTGGGTAGTGAGAATCAGAACATGCCCGGGTTCGTCGTCATGCTCGACCCCAGCGGAGGACCGATCAGTGGCGCCAAGAATTGGAGCAGTGGATACATGCCCGCTACCTATCAGGGTACGGTGTTTCGGACCAAGGGCGCTCCCATCCTCGACCTCGCCCCTCCCAAGGATCTGCCGCCAGGGGTGCAACGCCAGTTGATCGATTCGATCCAAGTTGCCAATCGGCGACACTTAGTTAGTCATGGGCATGAAGAAGCACTTGCGTCGCGGATTAGCAGCTATGAGCTGGCGTACAACATGCAGACGGCCGCTCCGGAAGCGGTTGACCTCTCCGACGAGTCAGCCGAAACACTTGCCCTGTACGGCGTCGAAGACCCGAAAACGGCTGACTTTGGCCGTCGTTGTCTGCTGGCCCGCCGGCTGGTCCAGCGGGGCGTCCGATTCATCCAACTCTACAGCGGTGGCGCACATAACGACGCCAACTGGGATGCTCATGGAAATTTGGAGTCAAATCACAACCTCCATGCTGGCGCAACCGATCTGCCAGTTGCCGCGCTGCTAACGGATCTCAAACGAACCGGGCTACTCGATGAGACGTTGGTCGTCTGGGGTGGCGAGTTTGGACGCCAGCCGACTGCGGAGTATGCTGAAGGCAGTGGACGGGACCACAACTCGATGGGATTCACCATGTGGATGGCAGGCGGCGGGATCAAAGGTGGTGTTAGCTACGGTACCACCGATGAGCTCGGCTCCGCTGCCGTTGAAAATCCGATGCACGTGAAGAATCTGCACGCAACCATTTTGCATCAAATGGGACTTGATCCAAATCACCTATCCTATTTCTATAGTGGCTTGGATCAGAAACTCGTCGGTGTCGAGCATGTCGAGCCGATTCACGCAATCATTTGAGCTGGCGGTTCCATGTAGTCTGCCGATGACCCGTCTGCCGACGAATACACAGGCTGCGTGCCCAATGCCACCGGCTCACTCGTCCTTATGTTGAAATCGCCCCGGAGGGCTGGTGGCTTCGATCGCCACAATTGATTCGATTATTCGGTAGTGGTGTGGCGCCCCCGCGGGGACCAACCACGAGTCACCGGCTTTCAACGTCGCGCATTGTCCATTGATTTCAATTTCCATCACGCCGCTGATAAGATAACCGACCGTCTCATATTGGCGACAGCTCGACTGACAGGCATTGCCCGGCTCTTCGTCCCAGCGCCTAAGGTCAACATTTTTTCCGGCGACAAGGTACCCCTGGCCCATACCACCGATGCTGGCTTCGTCCTTGTTGATGATCTGCGGGATGTCCATCTTAGCGCCCTTCGTCAAAGATGTGATTGAAGTGATGCGACACAGAGGTGCCAACCGAACGCGAGCACGATCAAACGTTCCAATTTGCTCACGAGACACCATTCTGCAGCAAATCGATTTCGAATGCAAATCCCATTCCGCGGAGCCACTGGCTGGCCGCGAAGCAATTGGCTGGCCGCGAAGCAATTGGCTGGATGGAGTGGCACGCCGGAGCGAGTCACTTCTTGATGCGATAGCCGAGATCCACGAGGCACCTCGTCGCGTTGGCAACGTGGTCGCCTTGCAGTTCGATGAGATCTTCCTTGCGTTTGACCGTGCCCCCGGTGCCGCAAGCGGCCTGCAGTTGTGAAAGCAGGCTGGGCAAGTCATTTGCGACCGCTGACAGCCCCGTGATTACAGTCGCGGTCCGTCCGCCTTTCCGCTTCTCAGTGCGAATGGTTGCGGTCTGCTTTTCGGGTGCGACGCGTTCTGATTCGATCCGTTGACGGGTCTCGGCAGCCTCCTTTTCCGCGGCTGTGCAGCTGCACTGCGGCTCAGGGTTCCCGCACAGCTCACAGGTGGGAGGGATGTCGAAGGGGGTGCCAGCGAAAAGTCGAGACATATTATTCCTTCTTGATGATGCCTTTCTTTTTGGCTGCTTTCTTCGCGGCCTTCTTCTTGGTCGCCTTCTTTTTCACCGCCTTTTTCTTCGCAGTTTTTTTCTTGACCGCCTTCTTCTTTTTCTTTTTGGACGGTCCCTTGGCGGCCCGCTCGGCGATCAGGTTCAGGGCGTCTTCAAAGGAGACTTCCTTCGCGTCGGTCCCTCGCGGAATCGACGCGTTCGTTTCACCATCGGTTGCGTAGGGACCAAAACGTCCTTCCAGGATCTTGACCTCTTGGTCAGTGATCGGGCTCTTCTTCTCGAACGCGACGATGGGTTCTTTCGGAGCGGCGCGACCCCGCTGCTTCGGTTCCTTCAAAAGCTTGATCGCTTCGTCAAAGGTGACATCGATGGGGGAAACGCCTGCGGGCAAGGAACGCGTTTCTTTTCCGCATTTGACGTAGGGACCATACCGACCGTCGTGGGCCAGCACAGGCTCGTCATTTTCAGGATTGTTGCCTAGATTGCGGGGCAGCGTCA
Organism: Allorhodopirellula heiligendammensis; assembly: GCF_007860105.1. Classification (NCBI taxonomy): domain Bacteria; kingdom Pseudomonadati; phylum Planctomycetota; class Planctomycetia; order Pirellulales; family Pirellulaceae; genus Allorhodopirellula; species Allorhodopirellula heiligendammensis. The sequence goes on along the minus strand of NZ_SJPU01000004.1, from coordinate 162,737 downwards.
GCAATTGGCATGCGATTTCGAACGTGACGTCCTCGGGCGCTACACTCTTCGGGATTGATTGGTTGCGTTTTTCTTCGTCATCTTTCTCACCGAGCTGGATGTACTGTCCAAACCGTCCCGCCTTGATGTAGACGTTTTTGCCAGTTTCGGGATGAACCCCTAGTGGCTCGTCTTCGCGAGCCGACGCATCAAACAGCTCCATCGCCTTCTCGAGCGTCATTTCATCGGGTGGTGTCCCTTCGAGAATTGCGGCCTTCCGTTCACCTTGCTCGAGGAACGGTCCATATTTCCCAACACGGACGAAAACTTCTTCGCGATGTTCGCCTTGCTCAGGCGTACCGAGAGAGAACATGGCTGAGATGCGTGGATCGATCTCCTCGATTTTCTCGGCGAGTCGCTTCTTCAGGCCCACGGCAGCCTTTTGATCCGGTGGTAGCTCAGCTCCGTCCTCGTCCCCGAAGTAGAAAGCCTTGAGGTACGCGAGTGCCTCGGCTTCCTGGCGACTAATCGTATCGAGGAAATCTTCCATCTGGGCCGTGAAGTCATAGTCGACCAAGGCTTCAAAATGCGTTTCCATCAAACGGATCACGCTGAATGCCGTCCAGCTTGGAACGAGTGCACTGCCTTTCTTGTAGACATAATCGCGTTTTTGGATCGTATCGATGATCGATGCGTAGGTACTCGGCCGGCCAATTCCCTTTTCTTCCAGCGTACGGGTTAGTGACGCTTCACTGAATCGTGCTGGTGGCTGCGTCGTGTGGCTCTTAGGGTCCATTTCGGCGACGCTCAACGCGTCACTTTCGGAAACGGCGGGCAAGAGGCGTTCTTTGTCGGCGAGTTCGGCCTCGGGATCGTCGCTGCCCTCGACATACGCTCGCAAAAAACCTTCGAACAGGATACTCGTCCCCGACGCCGTGAAGGTACAGTCGCCGCCGCTGACAGTGACCCCGATACGTTGTTTCTTGGCATCGGCCATTTGGCAGGCGACAGTACGTTTCCAGATCAGTTCGAACAATCGAAATTGATCGTTATCGAGCTCTCCTTGGACGGCCGAGGGCACCCGGAAGGGGGTACCGGCTGGCCGAATTGCTTCGTGAGCTTCCTGAGCATTCTTGACTTTACCCTTGTAAGTCCGCACGCTTTCGTGCAGGAACTTTTCGCCGTATTCGCTCCGCACCAATTCGCGTGCCGCATTGACGGCTTCGGTCGACAAGGTCGTGGAGTCGGTCCGCATGTAGGTGATGTAACCGTTTTCGTAGAGCCGCTGGGCGGCCTGCATACAGCGGCGGGCGGTCATGCCCAATTTGCGGTTCGCTTCCTGTTGGAGAGTACTCGTCGTGAATGGGGCTTTGGGACGCTCGACGAATGGTTTCACCTCGACCTTGGTGACTTCAAAGTCACCGGTTCGAAGCCGCTCCGCAAGATCTTTGGACTCAGTCTCGTCCATCTGCAAGAGCTGCGGATTGATCAGATTTCCGGTGTCGGAATCGAAATCTTTGCCGGTTGGGATCTTGCGGCCCGATACCGTACTGAGCGTCGCAGGCAAAGAGTCTCCGTTCGCGGTGGTGAAGATTGCTTCGAGATCCCAGTACGTTGCGTTATGAAACGCGATGCGTTCCCGCTCGCGCTCAACGATTAATCGTACCGCGACGCTTTGCACCCGGCCGGCGGACAGACCCCGGCCGACCTTGCGCCAGAGCAGCTGCGAGACGTCGTAGCCGTAGAGGCGATCGAGAATCCGGCGAGTTTCCTGGGCGCGGACCAGTCCGTCGTCGATCTGGCGGGGAGTGTCGAGAGCGTGCTGGATCGCGTCTTTGGTAATTTCGTGGAATACAAGCCGGTGAACGGGCACGTTTGGCTTGAGCAGCTCGAATAGATGCCAACTGATCGCTTCTCCCTCGCGATCCTCGTCCGTCGCGAGATAGAGACTGTCGGCGTCTTTGAGAGCTTCCTTAAGCTTGTCGACCTGCTTTTTCTTGTCCGCAGGAACGATGTAAACCGGCTCAAAATCCTTGTCGACGTTCACACCGAGGTAGGCCCACGGCTCTTTTTTATATTTTTTAGGGATGTCTTTCGTCCCACCCGGCAAATCGCGCACGTGTCCGACGCTGGCTTCGACCTGATATCCACTGCCGAGAAACTTCGAGATCGTGCGGGCTTTCGCGGGTGATTCGACGATCACCAAACTTTTGCTGGTCGGTTTAGCCATGAAGGGGCGGAGCGTGGGAGAGAGGAAAACGGCGATAAATCTCGGACACGAATGTTGGCGTTGTGACGGAAACCGCGCCAGACGTCAACATGAGCTCACGCAACACCCGTCGCGGGCGGGCAAATTGACGCCTCACGTCCGCGTTCAAATCAACTAGCAGTCTGACGCAGTAACTCGCTCGAAGGAGCGGCGAAATAGAGGAGATCCATTGAGAAATTGCACAAATACCGAGCACGCAACCCTGGCGGGATATTTTGACCTGCCCGAGTTTTCCCGGGGTGACGAATCACCCGGCCATTTTTCGGACTGCGAAAGTCTTGAATCAGCCAACCGGTATGAACTGGCCCGGTGGAACCGTGATCGTGGCCCCATCCAGCACGGACGGGATTTCGTCCGATTTTCTCACGGAAGTTGCTGTCGCAAGGGATTTGCAGCGGGAGTCGTCGCGCGTGCTGGCAGGACGACTCAGGTCTCCGGCAGCGTGCTACCGCCCGTTCCCAGATTAGTCCATGAGGGTTTTTCCGCGGATGGAGTATGTGCTCCGTCTCTGATCTCCACCCACTCCCCGTGGATGAGACGTTGCTGGGGAAGGTATCGAGACTTGTAGTTGAGGTGAGGATTGCTGCTCACGTACAACCCAAGATAAACCCAGCGGCGTTGATGTTTAGCGGCCCACTCAAGCTGTTTGAGCACGCCGAGTGTGCCGGGACTGTACCGCGATGCGGCGGGATCAAAGTGAGTGTAGACCGCGCTGACACTGGTAGATCCGACATCCATGATGGAGATTCCGATCAGTTGATCGCCCCTCCGCATCTCCAGTTCCAGCGTGGGCCAGCACGAATCGGTCAGGAAGCCGCGATAGTCTGCCATGTCGATCGGAGGGCTGTTGCCCAAATTCCGTCCTGCCCGATGGGCGTTGTAAAGTCGCACTCGCGCGGGATCGACGACCGGTGCTTGCCAGGTCAACGTGAGCTCTTTGTCTGCCCGGCGGAGTACCCGTTTGAACGAATTGCTGAGTCGAAATGCATTAACTTCCACCCGCGTCGGCTCGCACGCATGGCAGGGGGCACATCGTGTGTAGTACAGCAGCGACCCACTGCGACGGAAACCGCCTGCCAGCAGTTGATCGACATCATCCCCATCGAGCGGCGAGACCGGGTAGAGCAACGGCATTCGGGCTGTCGTGGAGTCGATGTAAGGACAGGGTGAGCGACTGTCCTGCACCTGCAGCAATCGATTGCGAACCGATCGAGCTTGGGATGGAAATTCGTCCGCAGGGCGTGACATCTTTTTACTGCACCAGCCCCTCGGTGACCTGCAGGAACACGTCTTCGAGACTCTTCCGGTGGGAAGCAATCTCCGCGACCGCAAAATTCTTGTCGATCAACCACGCCACCAAATCCGCCTGATCGCGCACATCACCGGCGAAGGCGAAGCGAAGCAACTCACCGTCAACGATGGGCTCGCCCAAAACATGGGATGCCGGACTTGCGCAGCCCTCCTGCTCACTCGTGGAAGTGAGCAGCGCTGCTGCGTCCAGGGCTCGTTCGAGTATCCGCACGGTTAGCTCACGCGTCTGGTTTCGTTGGAGTTGAATCTCATCCACACTGCCGGTGGCCAGCAGTTGTCCTTGCTCGATAATCCCCACGGCGTCGCACATCTCGGCGAGCTCCGTGAGAATATGGCTGCTGATCAAGATTGTTTTGCCTCGGTCGGCCAGCTCTCGAATCATCTTTCGCAGCTGAATTCGAGCCCGGGGATCTAGCCCTGCCGCGGGCTCGTCAAGAATCATCACGGCCGGATCATGAACGAGCGCACGGCCCAAACACAATCGCTGTTTCATCCCCTTGGACAATCCACGAATCGGTTTGTCCTTCATACCGACGGTACCGGTGAATTCGAGCACCCACTTGAGTCGCTGCGTCCGCTCCCGTCCGACCAGGCCGTACGCGCGAGCGAAGAAGTCGAGGTATTCCTCGCAATTCACATCGCGGTAGGTACCAAACGAATCAGGCATGAAACCGAGTCGTCTGCGGACCAATTCCGGATCGTTGACGACTGAGAATCCATCGACAAATGCATCTCCGTAGCTCGGCAGATCGAGCGTTGAAAGAATTCGCATCGACGTCGTTTTACCAGCTCCATTGGGCCCAATGTAGCCAAACACGTGACCGCGTGGGACACTGAACGAGATATCGTGAACTGCTTTAGTTTTACCGAAATACCGGTAGAGCCGCCGCAGTTCGATGCAATCGCTGCCGCTGGTATGTACGTTCATGGCAACGATCCAAATACGTAGTGAATGCTGTCGGTGGGTTCCGCGGTCGAGATGGCAATTGCATCACCGGTAAGGTCGCAGAGCCCTATGAAGCTGTTAGCGGGCAAATCCGATTGTAGCTGCAAACGTTGCTGAAGTTCATTTTCAAACACGCCATCGATGGGTTTCGTCGAGCTATCAATTGTCGAAAGTTGCTGGGTCAGAAGGTCGGTCGTATTATTGCCGCGGTTCAAATTACGCTGGGATGCCGTTTGTCCAGTTCCTACGTTGCTGCTGATCAACCACTGTCGTTTGTACAGGTCACCCATTCGTTTTGAGGCCGTCTCGCGACTGATCCGTTTTGCTGTGACCGTTTCACCTGCAGCAACAGCTGCCACGAAGAAATAGCGTCTTTTTTCATCGCAGATCAACAGTTCTTGCAGGGCTGCGTCGGTCTCACTCGATACGATGATCGAATCCGGTCCGCTGAAAGGAGTGCCATCCTCAAACTGCTTGGGCGATGCTCCTGGCGACTGCGGCGCAGACGCTTCGGTGGCGGCTTTCACCCGAATACGTCCCCACCCGTTGGTTGGGCGATGCACGACGAATTGTCGCTGTTGACGACTGGGGAGAAACTCGCGACTGAAACCTACGTCTTCCGAAGTTGCGGAGACGAGTCCGCGGGTTTCAAAATGTTCATCCACCCGCGACTCCCAGCTTTGATTTTGGTTGTCAGGGTAGAGTGTGACCTCGGCATCAGCGGCAAACGTAAGCCCATCTGCCGGGCGGATTCCGGCAAAATAAGTGCTCCGTGTACGCGTGAAAGCGTCACCGGTCGCACCGTCGACCCAGGTGATTTGCCGGCTTCGCACGCGAGTTCCGAATCCGTCGGCAATGACGCCATAGCCCAACATCGCCCCCGTCGTCGTCAGCGCCAGGACCGGCGCAATGGCAAACATCAAATAGCTGCGTCCGGCCTTTGCGGTTTTCCGATACGCCACGGGGCCCACCAGGATCACGAACATACCGAGCAGTCCCATGAACGTGTACACCGGCGGCTGGGACACGCCAGGAATCACCCACTGGAAAAATCGCTGGCTACCAAGAATCGGCTCGGCGCCATTGCGGGTTAGTCGAGGACGGTGCCAACTCATCAAGTTATGAACTGCTGCCCATTGCAGAATCTGCACGGGTTCCTCGTCCTGACGCGGACCTAAATAGATCACCATTCCCGCTAGATCGTCACGTCGTCGTACCCCAGTGCGTCCGGTCGCGCGTGAACTCGGGTATTCCCTGAGCGACTGTCGCAACATCTCAGCGCTCGTTGGGAACCACGCTTGCCAGGCTTTGATTCGTTCGGGCGTGAGGTCGGCGTAAGGATTTTGGCTGACAAACGTCTGTTCATCCATTGTGGCAAAGGTGTCAAACCTCGCCGCGACACCCTCGTGAGACACTGTATCGAGAGCGTCCTGGGCTGGGACTGCGTCCGAACTGCTCGCCCCGGCACCGGCAGGCGGCGGCGACGCATCGCGCACAATCACTACGCCACCGGCATGCACCCAATCACGCAGCGCGATTGCCACTGACGAGTCGGCCGATTCAACCGCCTCCCAATCGGTACGATGGATCATGATGGCGTCATAGGGGCGCAGGGCACGCCAATCCAGAGGCATATTCTGCATCTTGACGTTTTGGAATCGTTTCAATTGACCGACCCCCAGAGCGCCGCCTCCCAGTTCAGCCCATTGCTCGGGCGTGCTCGCGACCATCAACGGCATGGGGTTGTCGAACAGTGACCACAACTGCAGAGATTCTTTGAAAGTCGACTCATCAGCGTCCGACTCGACCCACAGCACGTGCCACGCATTCTGCTGCGCCTCGTTGACGTATACCGAGTATTCCGCGTCCGCGATGGGTTGCCCCAGCACGGCCTTGCAATCGGGGATTGCACGACCATCCGCTCTCAACTCAACCTGATAGAGATTCCCAAAGGATGTCTTGGGCACATGACGGCTCAGACGAACTCGGTCGGTCCCTTGGCTGATGGATAGCGGCAGTGAAACTGCGACGCTCGCTTGCGGAGGTGAATGTCCTGAAGCCAACGGGATTAACCTCAGATCGAACTGTTGCTCGGCAGTTGTCGGGCCACCCGTCGTTGCGAATTCCACTTCCACTCTCATGATGTCGGCGGTCGCTAGCGACGACGCCCGGACGCGAATCGTCCAGCCAAGTGGGTTGTTAGCGGAGGTGGGCAGTCGTACCTCCTGGCTGATCTCGTCGCTGAGAAATCGCGGCGCGTCCGGTCGAACGTTCGGTCGCGGAGATTGGGCGTGCAACGTTGCACAGACGAAGCCAGCCAGGACGATCATGCAACGGAATATCCCGCCGGAGAATGCTCGCAGCGGCTCGGTCGCAAGCAATGGTTTCCATCCTGTTATCATCATTGTTCTCGTTCGCGCGGCTTGAGCAATTGTGGCGGCAGCTGGTCTTTAGCGAATGGATTGCCTTCTCGGGAATTGTCAAATTCGCCAATCACAAAGCGTGCCGTCAGCCACGCGAGCAGGAAAGCGCCGGCGGCGAGCAAAAAGAACAGGCCCAGCATGGCGACCGCGAAGGTGACGGCTTTCGCAAACGTCGCTCCATCTCCGGCGGCGCGAGCGATGGCCGCAATCAGAGCCGCGACCACAGTCCATAACATCATCGCACGAAAGGAAATCCGCGGCAGTACCCGACTGCGAACAATCGGCTGCATCGACGACGGAGACGGGGAAGGCGAGGAGGTGGTCGTTGGCATGATGATGTTGAAGAGTGAAGCGAATTGCGTCCCCGTCCAGCACATTGGGATGTGACGCGTCTATTCCCGTGGGCGATGGGTTTCAAACCGCGATTGCGTGCTCTGCTGTTTTTCCTGGATATCCTGCAGTGTCTTGACCGCCTTTCGATACAAGCTTTCTTGCGACCGGATGGGTTTCTGTTTTTTACCCGGCACGACGCGTTCGTAAGCGCCGTCGCTCTGCATGGCCCACGCATTCTGATTGTCGCGGAAGTATAACTGTAGCGTTTCTCGCAGCCGTCGGCGAATGGCAGGGTCGTTGACGGGCACCAACAATTCAATCCGGCGATCTAAGTTACGCGGCATCCAGTCCGCACTGCTGATAAATATCTGCGGGTCGCCGCCATGGCGGAAATAGAACACGCGCGCATGTTCTAAAAACCGGTCGACGATCGAAACGACCTCGATGGATTCACTCAATCCTGCGATCCCCGGCCGCAAACAGCAAACCCCGCGAACGTTGAGCTGAATCTTCACACCTGCTTGACTGGCTTCGTACAGCGTATCGATCACTTCCATGTCGACAAGCGCATTGAGCTTCACCATGATATGTGCCTTCTGACCTTGCCGCGATCGCTCAGTCTCCCCGCGGATCAGCTCTAAAATTGTGCGACGGAGCGTCAGTGGCGCGATCGCGAGTTGCTGCAGTGGCTGGGGATGACTTGAACCGGTCACGGCATTAAAAAACATGGTCGCGTCGGTGCCAAATGTTTCGTCTTTGGTAAGCAGCGAAACGTCTCCGTAGAGATTAGCGGTCACCTCGTTATAGTTCCCTGTACCAAAATGCATGTAGCGCACTAAACCTTGGGGTTCGCGGCGCACGATGATGCAGACTTTCGCATGTGTCTTCAGGCCGCGGATGCCGTAGATGACCTGTACACCCGACTGCTCCATCTCACGCGCCCACTCGATATTGCGAGCTTCGTCAAAACGTGCCTTCAACTCCACGATCGCAGTGACGTACTTTCCTCTCTCGGCGGCTCGTTTGAGAGCAGCGACAATGGGGCTATCTCGGCTGGTTCTGTACAGGATCTGTTTGACGGCTAAGACATCTGGATCAGTGGCCGCCTCTTCAATCAATCGGACCACTGGATCGAATGTTTCGTAGGGATGCATCAGCATGATGTCACCCGCTGCGATCGATGAGAACATCGGCTCGGCAGGATCCACAGCGGGACTGCGCTGGGGTGGCCAGGCTTCGTCCCGCAGTGCGTCGAAGCCCTTCACTCCATGCAACCCAAATAGATAGGTCAGGTCCAAGGGCCCTTCGGTACGAAAAACATAGTCGGGATCGACGTAAAAACTCTCCATCAGGTAGTTGCGGATCTCGTCACTGGCGGACGCGTCCATTTCGAGACGCACCACGTCGGAGAGACGCCGGCTCTCAAGCACCTCCTCCATGCCGCCGAGCAAGTCACCGGCGCCGTCTTCCCGCAACTCTACATCGGCGTTGCGAGTGATGCGGAACGGTTTGCACTGTACTACCTCTCGGCCGGGAAAGAATTCGTCGACAAAATGAGACACGAGATCCTCGAGCAGCACATAGCTGAAACTCGATTCGTGAGCGTCCGGATCCCCGTCGCTGGAGACATCCATCGCTGGATCGGTCGCCTGCTTGTCGATCGGCAACGGCACAATTCTGGGTAGGGTCCGTCCCAAGGGGATGACCGCAAATTGTGGCTCCTCGTCGTCTGATTGGGGATCCGAACTGGGCTCGTGAGCAGGAAGGATCTGCGGCATGTTCTGGGGGGCTAACTCCGCGACACCGCGGAGCTGGACACAGAGATGGATGCCGAGGCCAGGCAACATCGGAAAGCGGCGATCGTGGAGCGCTTGGGGTGACAGAACCGCGACGACATCGCCGCGAAAGTGACGTTCGGCAACCGCGCGCAATCGCTCGCTACATTGGTCCAAATCAACTCGTGTGATCCGGTGCTCGGCCAACTGCGGTTGTAAATCGTCTAAAAGAATTTTGTACTGGCGGCCGACATGTCGATGGCAACGGGTCGCGACCGCCTGCAGTTGTTCGCTCGCGGTCAGCCCCGCTGGATCACGACGTCCGCTCGAGCCCTGTCCCTGCAGTTTCAAACTGCCGACGCGGACCATCACAAACTCGTCCAGGTTCGATGCCGTGATCGCGAGGAACTTTGCTCGCTCGAGCAAGTGTACTCTGGCATCATCTGCCTGATCGAGCACCCGAGAATTGAACTCCAGCCATGCGAGCTCGCGGTTGAGGTAACGTGACTCAGCTGCGACAGGGGACGATGACACGAAAGATTCTCAAATCAAAGAAACGAAAAAGGAATGCGGTTGGGTAGGGAGGTAGCCGCGGTTACTGCGATCGCTATTCCAATGGGACCATGCTAGCTGATTCAGTTTCCCGCAGTGTATCCGAATCTTCTTCGTTTGAGTCGTGGCTGGAGTCAACGGGATGACCAAGTAGGATGCTGAACGCTTTGGGGTAAAACTCTTTGCCATAAGTCAACTCGCCGCCCTGGTGTCCCACCGCTCCGACCAGCCCCGCGACTAATAATAGCCCCGCCTTCCAGGTCGTCGTCAACCGTGTCGATCGCGAGCGAATGGAGAGCAGTGCGACGATCGCGAAAACGCTTGAGAGTACGGTCACAATCACCGCAGACCAACGATGCCAAAAGATTTCTGAATCCATGTCAAACCGATTCCATGACCCATAGCCTTTCTCGACACTGAATGACCAACCCATCATGGTAGCCACGATCGCTGAAACCGCACCAATCCATAGGCACGCCAATGGGATCTGCGTGCCCACGGCGGACCACTTCCAACCCAGTACCACGAATAGTGCTCCGATCATCAGCGAAGCAATCGGAAAGTGAACGGTGGCGGGGTGCAGGAAGCCCTGGAACGCCCAGACGCGTGATACCAGACCTCGATTCTCCGTCAATAGCTCGTCAGCGGCCGGTAGCGGCGCCCCCGAACCATCGAGCATCGCGTCCTCTGGCCAATTCGCGCCCTCGTCGATCCACAGTCGGATGAGCGCCAATTCGCTGGGACTGAGCGGGCCCCCATGGCTTCGCGGCGGCATCAACATGTCGTCGTCCTCGGTAGTCAGATAGTCCGTAAATAAACTACTTGAGAGGGCGTCCTCTTCGACAACGTAATCAAATACCAGTTCGGGATCATCGACCCGAAAATCATTCTTAGCGTCATCGGGACCGTGGCACTCCATACAGCGCTCCCGCAGGATGGGGATCACGTCACGTTCAAAACTCACCACCCGTCCGTCCTCGTCGACCGGCAATCGCTTGGTGGGCTGATCGGCAACGTCTTCCATCATTTCTGCCGTTGATTTCCCCACGATGTCGCTGTCGTTCGCGGCCGCGATGGGCCATTGGAACGTTAGCACCGCGATGCTGGTCAGGAGGGCAATGCTCAAACAATTCGGCAGGGGACGGTGGGGTGGGAGATGCATGGTAAATCCGTGCCGTGAAGGCGACCAAGGTGGGAGGCGGGAAGCGATAGGTGGGAGACTCGAAGGGAGACGAGAAGTCTTCAAACAGCATTGTAGTGCGAACATCTCCGCTCTACCAACCACCATGCGACGACCTCGCCGTAACTCGGGCTGCCCACCCAGTGACACGCAAGTAAATTTCTGGGCCATTGACCCGGGCGAATCGATGGCCTTCAATTGGAGCCTCTACCGTCTTTGAACCTCTGCACAGTGAGGCAGGCATTACTACCGCCGCGTTGGCGGGCTGACCACGGCCTCAAGGGCGCATATTGAAACGGCGAGGCGGTGGTGAATCTCCCTGTTTCCCCTGAGCCAACCGTGAATGATTTTGAATCCCACGATCATCAACTCAGGCTACGCAGGAGCGTCGTTGAGCCGCTGGCGATTGCGTGCGTCATCGTGGTCCTTGTTATCAGTGGTGTCGTTGCGCTTGCGAATATTCGCGATCTCCAGGAAAATCGCCTGCTGGTAAGGCATACCAATCAGGTGCTCTCCGCCCTCAGAGAGGTCGAGTCGTCCGTCATGGATGCCGAAAGTGCGCAGCGTGGGTATCTGATCACTGCGGACCAAGCGTATCTGGCACCGTTCCGTGCGGCGGTGATCAACGCCGAATCATCGCTGGATCTGTACGCCCAATTGACTCGCGACAATCCACGCGAACAACGTGACGGCGTGGAACTCCGCCAACTGGTGGAGGAGCGAATCGCGGAACTCGAATTCGTTCTCGCCATGCAGGATGAGGATGGCCCTGAGGAAGCTCGATTGGCCGTGGCCACCGATGTTGGCAAACGTACGATGAACCGGATCGCCAATAAGGCAGACCAGATGCGCCAGAGCGTGGCGGATTTGTTAACCGAACGTGAGCAGCTTGCGTCCCACTCCTACCAGAGCGGCCGGACTACGTCGGTGCTGTCGACCTTGATCGGATTGATCCTCGTCGGTGGTGTGTTGTACCTGCTGCAGCGAAATCGGCGCAAAGCCGAGCATGCCGCCGCAGTATTATCGAAAACGCGTGAACGATTGCAGCTCGCCCTCGATGCCGCGGAAATGGGGTCCTGGAACATCATTCCGGCGACTCGGGAATTGATCGGAGATGCGCAATTTGAACGAATCTTTGGCTTTGAACCTGGGCAGGTCACCTATCAAGGCGCCATCGACGCCCTTCACCCCGACGACCGATCTCGTGTGGAAGCGGCGATCGCGGCAGCGGTCCGCCCGGTCGATCCACAGCCCTACGCTTCTGAATACCGCATCATTCGACCCGATGGGAGCGAGCGCTGGGTCCTCGCCAAGGGAGCGGCTCACTTCACTGGAACGGGTACCGCCCGTATCCTCTCCAGCTTTGACGGAACGATCACTGATATCACCCAGCGAAAGCGGCAAGAGGAGCGACTGCGTCAGAGTGAGCAGAATGCGCTCGCAGCCAGCCAATCCAAAAGCGAGTTTCTGGCCAACATGAGCCACGAGATTCGTACACCGATGGCAGCGATCCTCGGCTACGCCGATGTTCTGCTGGGTCACCTCCGCGACCCCGACAATCGAAACTGCGTGCTCGTCATGAAACGCAATGGTCAGCATCTGCTGGAGTTGATCAACGATATCTTGGATCTGTCGCGGATCGAAGCCGGGAGGCTCGACATTGATGTCGAAGCGACGTCGCTTCCGCAGTTGGTGGCTGATGTCCAATCATTGATGCACGTCCGCGCCGATCAGAAGAACCTGCCGTTTCACGCGGAGTTTGAGGGCAGTGTTCCCGAGACGATTCGCACCGACGCGACCCGATTGCGGCAGGTATTGATCAACCTAATCGGCAACGCCATCAAATTCACCGAGGAGGGGCGCGTGACCTTGGCGGTTTCTTATGACGCAGACGAACGGCTGGTATTGTTCTCGGTTCGCGACACGGGAATCGGTATCAGTCCCGAGCAGCAACAGCGTTTATTTCAACCGTTCTCACAAGGCGACTCCTCGGTGACGCGTTCCTACGGTGGCAGCGGTTTGGGTTTGGCGATTAGTCAACGATTAGTCCATATCCTCCAAGGGGAGGTCTGCCTGGAGAGTCAGTTGGGCGAGGGAGCCACGTTCACCGTGAAACTTCCCATACCTGCAACCGAAGACGTACACCTCATTGAACCTGATCTAGTGTCGTTCACGCGGGAGGATGAAGAGGCTCCCACGCAAGCCCGTGCTCTGGCCTGCCGCGTACTTGTCGTCGATGACCGGCGTGATGTTCGTCACATCAGCCAGCATTTTTTGGAGAAGGCGGGTGCGATCGTCAGCACTGCCGAGGATGGCGGCGAAGGCGTCGAGGCGGCAGTTGCAGCTCGCGATTCTGGTAGCCCATTCCACTTGATCGTCATGGACATGCAGATGCCCAATGTCGATGGTCTGCAAGCCACCGCTCAACTCCGTTCAGCAGGGGTGCAAGAACCGATCATCGCGCTCACCGCCGATGCCATGAAGGGCGACCGTGAGAAATGTTTGGCAGGTGGTTGCGATGACTACCTCTCGAAACCAATCGACCACTCCAAATTGGTACGCATGGTCGCGAAATACACTCAGGACGTTTCCCTCCACGAACTCCAGCATCTGCGCCGCGCACGGGCGGCTGAACTGAGGTCTACCCTGCCGAATTGAGCGGGCGGTTAGCTCGTGGTTGCCCGAACAAACTGGCAATTAGGCGAAGCGACCGCTACCGAGTTTCTCTGCGCAGTTTCTCTGCGCTTGATGATAACGCACTGCAGTCGGCCATACGCCACACGGGTAGCCGGTTTTTCCACCATCGATTAGAAAACACACTACTTCAAACTACTGGGATAAGAAATCTATGCTGACCATCGGAAAATACTCTTTCGGCGTGGGCGATCGCTTCGCTCATCAAGCAGCGGCACAACTGCGTGCTTTTCAGAAACTCGCCGATGATGGCGTTGATGTCGCTCCGGTTTGGAATAAATCCAATCGGGAACACACCTTCGTCGGGTCTCGGCCACAGAGCGTCTACGATGCGGCAAAAGCAGCGGTGGAGAAGCTCGGCTGGGCGAAGCCTTGGCACGTCGATGCCGATCATATCCAGCTCGCCACGGTCGAACCATTCTTGCCATGCAGCGATTTCTTCACAATCGACGTCGCGGACTGGATCGGGAAGGCGGCTCCAGCATCCGACATTGACACCTTCGTCGATCGACACAGTGAACTGGTGGGATCACTGGAACTCGCCGGCCTGTCGACCCCTCTCCAGATCACGGGTGACGATGTCCGCCGTGTTGCTGAGCAATACTTGCTCGCTGTCAAGGAAGCAGCCGTGATCTATCAGCATATCGCGTCTGTCAAAGGCAGCGGGAACTTGGTTGCAGAGGTTTCCATGGATGAAACCGATTCACCACAGACGCCTCCAGAGCTGTTGATCATTCTGGCGGCCATGGCGGATGAAAAAATTCCGCTGCAAACGATCGCTCCCAAATTCACGGGGCGTTTCAACAAGGGGGTCGACTACGTCGGCGACCTGGCCCAGTTCGAGCGAGAATTTAACGATGACTTGGCCGTGATCGCTCACGCGGTAAAGCAATATGGCTTGCCAGAGAATCTCAAACTGAGCGTACACAGCGGTAGCGACAAGTTCAGCTTGTACCCGATCATCCGTGAATCCCTGCGTCGCACCGGTGCGGGACTACACATCAAGACCGCCGGGACAACCTGGCTCGAAGAATTAATCGGTCTTGCTGAGGCTGGCGGTGACGGTCTGGAGCTCGCCAAGGAGATCTACTTGTACGCGCTCGACCATGTCGAAGAGTTGTCCGCACCCTACGCCAGCGTGATCGATGTCGATGCCAGCAAACTGCTCGATCTCGCAACCGTGCAGCAGTACAGCGGCAGCGAATTTGCATCGTCGATCCGTCACATTCCCGCCAACCCCATGTTTAACGCGAGCATGCGACAACTATTGCATGTGTCATTCAAGGTCGCTGCCAAGACCGGCAGTCGGTACACCGACCTGCTTGTCGCCAACGAAGAGATTGTCGGCAAACAGGTGACCGAAAATATCTACGAGCGACACATGCGCCCGTTGTTTCTCGGATAACCAGGCATTGAGATTTGCGCTGGCTCAGCCCAATCGGGCAGCGAGACCGAAGGTTCAGCAACGCCCATCACCACTGCAGACGCATCGCGTGTGGGCTTGCCGACAATGAGGCAGCGGGACAATTTTATCAAGCCATGGAGTTTCTGCTGCCTAAGGTTGTGCTGGCAACGCCATTGCTCAATTCGTCTGAAAGCTTCTTGGAGGATGCCTAGCCCATCGGCATCGCTGCAGTAGTCAACCTTCAGTTCAGTGCCCTCGCCGAGTGAAAGTTTCTTACGCAATACTCGCCAGCTACTGGCGAGATCGCAAAAGAAGTCCGGTTGCAAGGCAACATGCTCAGGTAGAACCAGGGTGAGCGTCTTCCGCTCGCTACGATTAGCGGAAACCGCATGGCATAGAAGTGTTGTCAGCGTGTCGTCACTGCGGATCGGATTGACCGGGCTTGTTATCGGCATGTTGACTATCGTTTTGAGGTGCGCATCTTGGCCAACATGGCGTGGAAGTCGATCGCGACCGAAGGTTCCGCAGGGGCGTCGGTGGGAATCTCTTTGACGATCACCGGATTCTCGACGTCAATGTCGTCCTCGATGACCAGCATGTCGCGATCGTCGTGGACGAGTTCGTCGTCGTCGGCCTCTTCGACCCAGAGCACTGGAGCGGCGGCCGCACGCAGGTTCAGCACTTCCTGATGCAAGGCGGTTTCGACCTCTGTCGATTCAACCATATGATCGGTGTCAGCTTCGCTGTCTGGCTCGTCGCGAATTCGCAGTGTCGGAGTTTCAGCGGAGTCCGTCACCGGCTCTTCATCGTCGAAGTCACCAAATAGCTCGTCAGGCGAGGGTGTTTCGAGCGTGCTGTTGGGCTCCAAGGTGCTTTCTGGACTTTCTTCATTGACTTGGCGAGCAGTGATGTTTTCATAGTCAAAGTCGCATGGCGATTGACAGTCAACGCTAACCGCACCGAACTGAGACGCATCATCGCAGCTGTAAGCGACATCGGTTTGCACGGTAAACTCGGGATCTTCGATCTCCTGTTCGTGTTCCACGGCGTCGCAATTGCGAAGATTCTCGGTGCACTGCGAATGATCGTCCGTGTTGTGGCCAACGGAGGGAAGATCATTTGGGAGTTTGGAGAGCTCGCTGGTCTCAAAGGTCACGTCTTCGCCATCGCGGAGAGGACCGAATTCGACGTCAGATACAGGTCGGCTCAATTCAGGTTCATCGAGAAGCGGGCCGGGAAGCTGCTGCAGCACCGACCAGGCGCCATCGACGATTTTAGTCGTGATCTGGGTTTGTTGCTTGGAACTGGCGAATGATATCGCTGCGGTCATGAGTTGATTGACGAGGCGTGGCACACCGCTACACGCAGAATGAATGCAGCGAATGGCTTCTTCGTCAATGGCGAACTGGGCCGCTTCCCCGGCATTGTCGATTGCGCGGCGAACGTACCGCACCGTCTCATCACTGGAGAGCGGGTGCAGGTAGCAACGCGTCGCGACGCGTTGGACGAGAGCATCGAGAGATGGCAGGGCGAGCGTCTCGTCGAGCTGGGGGCCACCCAGTAAGACGGCGCTGACACGCGGCCGTCCATCGGACATCACGTTGGTCAGAATGCGAATGGTCTCGAGCACCTCGGGACGCAGAGACTGCGCTTCGTCGACCAGCAAAAGCAGACCGGCGAACTCTTTCGAACTGCCAGCGATTCGCTCAATAATGGCAAGCTGCGGATCGTCCCCCAGTGCTGGCGGCGTGGGCGCGATACCCCGAATCCGATCGAGGCGGCTGAGCAGGTGACGCTGCAGCGACAGGGGGCTTTCGAGCGTGGTGTCACCGAACACAATGACTTCGCGATCCCGCGAAAAATACTGCTGCAAAACTTGGCAGATCAAGGACTTGCCGGTACCCGGTGGTCCAATGACCAACGAAATGGCTTCCCAAGCCTCGACGGCGTGCCTAACACGCTGCAGAGCTTCATCCTGAGAACCGACGCGAACGTATCGCGAGGCGCTGGGGAAGGGGGGAAACGGGGGTACGTGAAACTGTGTTTCAACCGATGACATGGTCGACGTCCCGAGGCGGCACAAAACTAAAAAAGCGGAAAACCTATCTAATCGTTACAGTCGGCACGTCGTGCGGGCAAACTGAAGCGAAAATGGTAGTATCGGTGGCCTGCCTGTTTCGACACGGTTGGAGTGCACCACGGTCGAGACCCCAAGTACGGACACGCAGCCATGCTCGCGTTACTCAATCTCTCCACGTCAAGCCTATGCCACTTTCGCAACCGCCCGATCTGCACGAAGTTGCGGCCGCAGTTCGTGCTGCTGCGATCGACGAAGGATTCTCGGCATGCGGATTCGCACCCGCCGTCGACAGTCAGGGATTTACTGAACTTGTCGAGTGGATTGAGGCCGGTTATGCGGCGGAGATGGGCTATTTTGCAAACCGATTGGATGCCTATCGCCATCCCGCAGGTGTTTTGCCTGGGGCGCGGGCGGTGATTGTTTTGGCATTCCCCTATCCAGCGGCCAATCCAGCATCTAACGAAGAGTTGCCAGACGGTGGTGTTCATGGGCGCGTTGCCCGGTACTCCTGGTCGGGATTGGACTATCACGATGTGATTCATCCCAAACTCAAGCGAATCTGCAAGCTCATTCGAGGCCTGCGTCCGGAGTCTCACGCACGTGGGATCGTCGATACTGCGCCGTTGATGGAACGAGAGGTTGCTCAACTCGCCGGGTTGGGCTGGCGTGGCAAGAACACGCTGCTATTGAACCCAGTGATGGGTAGCTATTTCTTTCTGGCCTGCGTGCTCGTCGATATCGAGTTGCCCGCGGATACTCCTTTCGAACCAGACCACTGTGGAACTTGCACAGCTTGCTTAGATGCCTGCCCAACCAACGCGTTTGTGGGCCCCCATGTGCTCGATGCGTCGAAATGCATTAGTTTTCTGACGATTGAGAGTCGCGAACTGATCCCGGAGCCGATGCGCGCCGGCATTGGAGACTGGGTATTCGGTTGCGATGTCTGCCAAGAGGTTTGCCCGTGGAATCGCAAGCCAACACGCCGAGCCATGGCAGCTGAGGGGATGCGGGATGCGAGGCAGATGGCCCCGACACAGACGGTGCGTGGCCGGATGGAGTTGTTGCGGTTGTTTTCACTTGATGACGAGAGCTTTCGTAAGCAGTTCCGCGATACTGCGATGTGGCGAACGCGGCGTCGCGGGTTGCTGCGAAACGCCGCTGTCGTGCTGGGGAATGTCGGCGATGTTGACTGCGTCGAAACCCTGATGATCGGTTTGCGAGATTCGGAGTCCATCGTGCGAGCAGCTTGTCTCTGGGCAATTCAAAAGCTCTTAGTGCATGCGGACTCCAACGAGGCCCGCACGATCCAGGAAGCTTTAGCGAGGTTTCGTCTCCAGGAAACCGATCCCATCGTTTTAGCCGAATTCGATTGACGTTGTGGAACGCG
Organism: Allorhodopirellula heiligendammensis; assembly: GCF_007860105.1. Lineage (NCBI taxonomy): Bacteria > Pseudomonadati > Planctomycetota > Planctomycetia > Pirellulales > Pirellulaceae > Allorhodopirellula > Allorhodopirellula heiligendammensis. The sequence goes on along the minus strand of NZ_SJPU01000004.1, from coordinate 144,403 downwards.
GGGAGATCTTTCACTGACCTCGGGGAGCAGGAGATGAGTCGCGGTTGTCTAACCCATCGAAAGGGCCCGTCGCCACATTCGCTTTTGACTGGGAAGATCGTATTGGTGATGGAGATGATTCCACTGATCGTTGATCTGCTGGCAGGCAACCTCGGCGGTGGTGTCTCCGAGCACGCAGTCACGCACGATGCTATCAAGCGAGTTGTAGTACTCCACGGCACCGGCGAGTTGAAGTGTCGGAACGTAACCCGGCTTGGATAGCTGGGTGCTCAGCCATGCTCGATACCGCTCTGCCATATCGACAGATGACTCACTCGCCGGGCTGGTGACGTCGACTAACGACGCGATACTGCGATAGAGTGGCTCGCTCCCTTGGCCACCGGAGAGCCAATCCAAAAATGCGTCTGCCGCTGCAGTCTGCCGACAGGACGCGGCTAACGATCCCACCAGCATGAATGGATCAATCATGGCTCGCTGCCGAGCCTGCCGGATTTCGGTACCGAGTTTCGACTCGTCATCACCACCGTCGGGCAGCGCGGAGAATGCAATCACACCATTTACTTGATCTCGCGCGTCCTCTGGGCTCGGGCCGAGCTGCGGGAACCCAATGCCTGCCTGCAATTCACCGTTGGCGACAAGCCGATAGATTTGGCCGGGAGCCAGGTCGCGAAACTCGGGGCTAGACTTCTGTACCGCAGCGCGCATCTGCTGCAATACGGCCACATACTCGGGCAGCGTCAGGAGGGGGGCAAGGGTCTCGCGGTCGAACAACCAAGTGGTCTGCAGGCTGCTAGCCAGTCGCCATAGGTACATCGCTCCGGCCCATCCCAATGCAGTGGGTTCAGCACACTTGCCTCCCGAGGACTCGACAAAGTCAGCGTATTCGCTCCAGGACTGGATTGATTCATCACTGGAGTTTTCCCCCAACATCAATGCAGGCAAACGACCGCCCAGGGGCGTCGCCATCTGTTCCCCTGCGAACGTCGTTGCCAATCGCAGGGTGATCGGCAGTGACGAACGATCGAGCCCTCGAAAAGTATCGTGTTGATCGGCGCTGGTGCTGCCGAGACTTTCCTCGCTGGAGGCGTTAGCGAGCAGCGGCATGATGCGTTTGTTGGTCACCAGTTCGCCCATCATGGAGACGGGATACAGCAAAACGTCGGCGCTGCTGGACTGTTTCAGATACTCTTGGGATTGCAGTGGTGATGGGTCATCGGGCGCGTCTGTTGACTCGGCATCGCGAGGAGGCTCGAGCAATCGAATATCGAGTGGTTGCTCGCTGATCGATGCCCACGTTCGCTCGAGCACCGTCGCGTCTGCGGCCCTACCCATCCAGAGGATCCGCAGCGGCACGTCGGAGTGAATCGTCGCGTCGCGGCTCGCGGAATCCTCGCTGGGCTGTCCCGGTCGGCACCCCAACGTTGCCAGCAGGCAGCCTGCTCCGGCGATCCAATCACGGCGTGGCAAACCGGATGATGAAGGCGAATGTGGCTCGCGCGCGTGGTCGGAGGATCGCATGAAAGGGCAGCATTGGTTCGGAGCAGAGAAATCGTCGGCCTGCGAGGACAACGCGGCCATCATACGGGTTATATTGTCGTTTTGTTCAGGGCAGACCCCGATCCAATCTTTTCACACCTCCACTTTTGATCAACCACGCAACATGAGTTATTACCTCGGCATCGATATCGGTACCAGCGGCACCAAAACACTTCTCATTGACGAAGCGGGCAGCGTGCTCGCCGAATCCGATGCCAATTACCCCATGGCCCAGCCTCGCCCGGGGTGGACCGAGCAAGATCCTGAGGATTGGTGGAAAGCGACTGTGAAGACCGTTCGTGCCGTCCTGCGTGCGTCGAACGTCGACAAATCCGAAGTCAAGGCGATCGGGCTATCTGGACAGATGCACGGCTCGGTGTTCCTGGACAAAGACGATCAAGTCATTCGCCCGGCACTTCTGTGGAACGATCAACGAACCGTTGAGCAGTGTGATGCGATCACGAGTGCGGCCGGTTCGCGTGAGAAATTGATTGGCATGGTCGCTAACCCAGCCCTGACCGGTTTCCAGGCACCTAAGATTTTGTGGTTGCGGGACAATGAGAAGCGAAATTTTGGAAAGCTTGCAAAGGTATTGTTGCCGAAGGACGAGATTCGCCGGCGGCTGATCGGCGATTACGTCACTGAAGTCAGCGACGCCAGCGGCACGTTGCTCCTCGACGTCAAGGCGCGTGGCTGGTCGAGTGAGCTACTCAGCAAGCTGGGCTTGGACGCCTCTCTCCTCCCGCGGGTAGTTGAATCCGAGGATGTTACGGGAACGTTGACGCCCGCTGCCGCCAAATCACTTGGGCTGAGCACCGAGTGCAAGGTGGTTGGTGGTGCGGGGGACTGCGCAGCCGGCGCGATCGGCAATGGAATTGTAAAGACCGGCTTGCTGAGCACATCGATCGGCACCAGCGGCGTGATGTTCGTCCACAGTGACGAACCCAATATCGATGCTGCTGGACGCTTGCATACGTTCTGCCATGCCGTACGCGGTAAGTGGCACATGATGGGGGTGAACCTGACCAGTGGCGGCTCGCTGCAGTGGTGGGTAGAGAACGTGTTGCAAGGTTTAGCAGGCATGCCGAAAGGCCAATCGTTCGCCGCTGCGACCAAGGAAGCGGAAGGTGTTCCCGCTGGCAGTGGCTCGCTATTGTTCCTGCCCTACCTCAACGGCGAGCGCACGCCTCACGCCGACCCGAAAGCGCGCGGGGCGTTTGTTGGTATGAACCTGACCCATGATCGTGCCGCGATGACCCGTAGCGTGATGGAAGGGATTACCTTTGCTCTGCGTGACAGCCTCGACATTATCGAATCTCTCGGGGTGCCCGTCCGGCAAATCCGCGCATCCGGTGGCGGCAGTAAGAACGAGCTGTGGCGTCAGATGCAAGCGGATGTGTTCGGCAAAAAGATCACCACGCTAAAGGTCGAGCAAGGTGCAGCGTACGGTGTGGCATTGCTAGCTGCGGTAGGCGACGGTGCCTATCGGAATATCGCCTCTGCTTGCGCGGCTACCATTGAAGTGGCGGCAGAGACCAAACCCGACGCCAAAGCCAAAGCGACCTACAACCGCCTGTTTCCGGTCTATCGTGACCTCTATCTGCGGCTGAGCGATTCGATGCATACGCTCGCTGACATGCAATAAGCCCAGCCCGTAGGATGGGACCGTTGTCCCGTCCGAGCAACTGCTGAAACGCATTTTTTCTGTAGAAAACATGCGTCCGAATTAAGCGGTCGGTACGCCCGCATGCCTGTCAAACGTGCTACAAAATGGTCCACGGCGTAGTTGCCCAAGGTCTCATTCTGCGTGACGAACGCTCGGGACGATGGTCCCAAACTACACTCCCTCCAAACTCCTGCCCTCAATCCCACCGCAATCCTCCATGCTACTTCACTTTGGTACGGCTGCCCGTTATGGCTGCCTATGTCTATTTCTGCTCAACCTCCCTGCTGTTGTCGCGGAATCCCCAGAACCAAAAACGTCACCAGAACCCAAATTTCAAATCCTATTTGATGGCTCGTCATTAGCTGGCTGGCGGGGAGTCGAAGGCTTCTGGTCAGTGGTCGACGGTGCGATTCAGGGGCAAACAACCGCTGAAAATCCCACCAAGGGGAACACCTTCTTAGTCTGGCAAGGCGGCGAGCTGGGTGATTTTGAGTTTCGCTGCAAAGTGCGTTTCGAAGGGAATAACTCTGGCGTGCAGTATCGCAGCGAGGTCGTCGATGCGAGCAATTTCGCCATGGCTGGGTATCAAGCGGATCTGCACCCGAACCCGAACTATTTTGGAATGATGTACGGCGAGCGAACGCCGCGAGGTATCATTGCCACCCGTGGACAGCGCGTCGTGATTGACGCCGACGGAAAGAAGAACGTGGTGGGTGACGTCGGTAAAGAAGAACCGCTCGTGGCAGGCGACTGGAACGACCTGCGAATTATTGCCGTGGGCAATCGACTGATTCACCAGGTCAATGGGATCACCACGGTCGATATCACGGACAACGATCCCGGTGCGAAAGCAACTGGGCAACTGGGGCTGCAATTGCATGCCGGGCCGCCAATGAAAGTCGAGTTCCGCTCGCTGCTACTGCGTCCACTCGAGGGGCAAGATGCGAAAAAGACCTTGGCAGATGCACTCGATTCATCCGCGTCGGCAGTTTCACAAGCAGCGGAGTTACCCCAGGTCGACGATGGGAAATGGCTGCTTGCAGAACCGAAGCCTACATGGGTTTGGGCACCTCAATCACACACCAATCAGCAGGTGTGGGTTCGCCAGACCGTGCAACTGGAAGACTCGATTAAGTCGGCTCGTCTGTATGCCACCTGCGACAATGCAGTGAAAATGTGGATCAACGGAAAATCCGTGGGTAGCTCCAAAGAGTGGAAAGAACCGATCGAGAAAGAGATCACGAACTTGCTATCGACGGGTCCGAATGTGATTGCAGCCGAGTGCCAGAACGAGACCGGCGTGGCGGCTTTCGTATGCAAAATCGAGATTCGATTTGCGAATGGGAAGTCACGATCCATCGTTTCGAATCAGGATTGGAAGCTTAGTGAGAAACTGGAAAAGGGCTGGCGACAGGTCTCCTTCGACGACGCGACTTGGAAATCGGCTAAAGGATTTGGCGACCTGGGCAAACAACCTTGGGGGATTCCCAACCACGAGCAGGGTTCGGCTGGCGGCGCCGACCCTCTCAACGCGAAAAATATCAGCGTGCCGCCCGGCTTCGCGATCGAGCGCGTCTATTCCATTCCGAAAGAACAAGGCAGTTGGGTAGCGATGGCACTGGATCCTCAGGGACGGATCTATGCATGTGACCAGGGCGGCCAAGGACTCTATCGCGTCACGATGCAAGGTTCCCAAAAGCCGATTGTTGAGAAGGTCTCGGTTGGCACGCTCAGTGATCTCTCCTCTGCGCAGGGTTTGGTGTGGGCATTTGATAGTTTGTGGTTTCATCGCAATGGTGGCAACCTCGTTCGGATCACGGATAGCGACGGCGATGACGTTCTCGACCATGCCGAGGTTGTTCCGGGCGGTCGAAGTGGTGGTGAGCACGGCAACCATGCCGTGATCGTGACCGAAGATGGCGACGCGATCTACATGGCGGGCGGCAACCATGCCGAGCGGGGCGAGCTCGCTGGTAGCAAGGTGCCGACTTGGTACGAAGGATTGCTGTTGCCGCGAATGTGGGATTCCAACGGCCATGCACGGGGACGATTGGCGCCAGGCGGTTGGGTGACGCGACTCGATATCGATGCAAAAACTCAAACACTCCATGCGATTGGTTTTCGAAATGAATATGACATCACGCTGAATGGTGTCGGTGATATGTTCACCTATGATGCTGACATGGAGTGGGACATGGGCGCACCTTGGTACCGTCCGACACGCATTTGTCATGTCGTGAGTGGCGCTGATTTCGGATGGCGCAGTGGCAGTGGCAAATGGCCCACCTACTACGAGGATAGTCTGCCCCCGGTGGTAGAGATCGGTCCTGGATCGCCTACTGGGATGATCTCCGGAGAGGGCACTCGTTTTCCCACACGCTATCAAGATGCCGTGTTCGCACTCGACTGGACTTTTGGCACCATTTACGCCATCCATCTGCGACCCGAGGGCTCGAGCTATCGCGGCGAAGCAGAAGCATTCGTCTATGGCACGCCATTGCCGGTGACTGACGCTGTCGTGGGGCTCGATGGCGCGCTCTACTTCGCTGTCGGTGGACGCGGTACGGAATCTGCTTTATTCAAAGTGCACTACATCGGCGATGAGTCCACAGCAGCTCCTGCACCACCGCAACGCAAACACATTGCCGCCCGCGAACAACGCCGGACGCTCGAAGCATTCCACGGGATTGCAGATCCGGCAGCCGTTGCAGCAGCGTGGCCATTTCTCGCGAGTGAGGATCGTTTTCTGCGCTACGCCGCCCGGATCGCCATCGAAAGCCAAGACGTCAACACCTGGGCTGCGCGTGTTCTTGAAGATGCGGATCCACAAACGACCATCACTGCCGCAGTGGCACTCGCCCGCATGGGCGAGGCTGATCATGCAGGACCGCTGCTCGATCGGCTATTGCAACTGCAGATCGGTGAACTCTCCGAAAGTCAACAACTCGGCGCACTCCGGGCCCTTGCTCTGGTATTTACTGAACTTCAAAAACCGACTCCCGAACAGCGCCGGCGGGTACTTGCCAAGCTTGAACCTCTCATGCCTAGCCGCTTCGCTGACGTGAACGTGGAGCTCGTGCGAGTGCTGGTCTATCTGCAGAGTGCGAAGGTAGCGGCACGGGCGATGGACTTGATTACCCACCGGGGTGCACCGGAGTACCCGGATTGGTCGACGCTCGCTGCTCGCAACAGCCGATACGGACGCGGAGTTCAGCAAATGCTCGATAATCCGCCACCGGCTCGCGAAATCCAGTACGCCTTTATGCTTCGCAACCTACGCCAGGGTTGGACGCTGCCATTACGGCGTGCGTATTTTGAGTTTCTTAATGAGGCGGCGAAGACTTCTGGGGGGGCGAGTTTTCCTGGGTATCTAAGTCGCACTCGTGACGAGGCGCTCCAGTTTTGTACCGATGAGCAGCGGAAAGCTCTGGAAGATGTAACGGGCGAAGATTTCAATCCCGTCCCCGATTTTGCGATCGCCGCCATCGAAGGTCCTGGCCGAGCTTGGGAAATCGCGTCAGCGAATCAGGCAGCCAGCGGCGGGAAACCCGATTTCGAAAGGGGACGCTCGTTGTACTTCAGCGCGAAGTGTGCATCCTGTCACCGGTTGGCTGGCCTCGGAGGTAACATCGGGCCGGATTTGACGAGTATCCCAAATAAGTTTGATCAGAACTATGTGATTGAAGCGATCATCGATCCCAGTAAAGTGATCTCCGATCAATACGGATCGTCCACGGTTCTGGTCGCCGATGGCAGCTTGGTGAGTGGTCTCGTCGTTGAACGTGCGGGCGGCGATCTGACCGTTTATCCCAACCAGCCTGATGCTAAACCGATTGAAATCGAAGCGGGCGATGTCGAAGAAGTTACGGCATCACCGGTCTCGCAGATGCCATTGGAGTTGCTCAACAATCTGAATGCCGACGAAGTTCGCGATCTCGTGGCCTACCTCATGTCGGGTGGCAATCCCGAAGACAAGCGGTATCAGAAGTAGGCGGCTGGTGAGTTTCGACCATTCCTAGTCCAACCGCTACTTGGGCTAGGAATGTTGTTTGGTGATTAGAGCCGAGAATCTCGCGTGCTGCCTTAAGGAACAGGCAACAATGCAGTTCATGCTGTGCCTACCAACGCAGCAGCAGTGTTCCCCAGGCCAGGCCGGCGCCGAAGCCGCTCATCAAGAGCAGATCGCCTCTTTGCAAACGGCCCGCCTGCACTGCTTCATCGAGCGCTAACGGGATGCTCGCCGCAGAGGTGTTGCCATACCTATCTAAGTTTACAAATACGCGAGCGGGGTCGACACCGAGCCCCGCGACGGCCGAATCAATGATGCGTTGATTCGCTTGATGCAGAATCAAAAGTGCAATGTCGTCAGCGGCCACACCAGCGTGGGCGAGCACATCTTTGGCGCTCTCGTCGACGACTCGGACCGCCCATTTAAACACATTTCGGCCGTCCATTTTCATGAACTGATCACCGGCCGCGTAGGCTTCGGGTGTGAGCGTCTGACGACTTCCACCAGCGGGCACACACAGCATCTCGCCACCGATTCCCTCGCTGCCGAGTTGATAGGAAATCAAGCCCTCTGTTGCGGGGCCCGGATCACAGGGGTTGTGTGCACCTCCCTCGCTACCCGACGGTGTCGGGGTAACCAAAACCGCTCCTGCGGCATCACCAAACAGCGGATAGATTTTCTTATCATCGGGATCGACTGTTCGGGTCATCAAATCTGCGCCCACGATGAGCACGTTTTTTGCATTGCCGGCGGCGATGAATTGCGCTGCCGTGACGAGCGCGTAGGTAAAACCTGAACAGGCCACGCCTAGATCCATCGCAGGGGCGGCAATGCCCAAGCGGCCTTGCAGCTGGCTGGCGGTGGACGGCGTCTGGTGGTCGGGGGTAATCGTGGCGACGAGGACTAAGTCTACTTCGCTGGCTGTCACCCCCGCATTTTGCATGCACCGGTTCGCAGCGTGGAAACACATGTCACTGGTCGCTTCGTCGGCCGCAGCGTGCCGCCGCTGGCGGATTCCGGTACGGCGAACAATCCAATCGCTGTCGCATCCCAAATTGGCAAGATCTTCGTTGGTCACAATCTGCTCGGGCACATACGAGCCCGTTCCAGCGATTCGAATCCCGCCCACGCGACCCAAGCGGCCGTGTTCGGTCACATGCCCACGTGCGAGTGCTGATTCGGCTGAGGTCCCCGCCGGCGCGATATCGCTGCCTGACTGAAGTCTTGCAGAATTGCCTCCGGAAGCTTGACTCTGCGAAGACAGAACGGACGTTTTAGGCGATTCGTGAGCCGGTTCGGTGTGCAACCAACTTTCCTCATTTATCTGGAGCGGGTGGGCAAGAAGCCAATCATGGCCTGTGTCGAGCGGTTGGGCAATATACCGAAAACAGCAGCTAAAGCGACATCCGACAGGTTTTGAACCGAGATCTGAAAATACCTAGCCAAGGACGTCTTTTCAAACGAGCCAATTTGTCGTAAGTTTCCGCCATCGCGAAGACGATACAAGTTTTTGCAGCAAATCGTGGATGAGTTTTGGCTCTCCATTGAAAATGAAAAGTCACAGCTGTGCTGTGATTTACTCGGCGATGTAGCTCAGTCGGTTAGAGCGGAGTCTTCATAAGGCTTAGGTCAGCGGTTCGAGTCCGCTCATCGCTATTTCATGCTGCCTGTCGCCCCGGCAGTGAGATCGTCACCCCAAAGCCACAGTGGAGAGAAATTCTGTGGTTTTGGCGGCGCATCCCCGTAGCATGGTGTAGAGTATTTTGGAGCAGGGACGCTGATCGTCTCCATCGGTGTTAGTCAGCTCCGCTCACTGTACCTCACCCTTTGATGATCGGCGGGGCACGTGGCGACCGGAATCTTCGTCACAGCCTGCCGAAACGACATCGCCAGCTACGAATATTCCAGCAATGACCTCATCGACTAATGTTCAGTCGTCCGTGTCGGAATTTTGCGTCTCGACCGGGCCGAAGCCAACCGGATCCACCTCTCGCTTGACATCTCCCGTTGGGGCACCGAAGTCTAGCAAAACGTGCCACACCTTCCGATTTTCGGAAGCGCGAGCCCTGATTGGGGATCTGCAGCGTCCGAATCAGAAGGTTTACTGGTTCGATTTTCTGTGCTCGATCATTCTAGGGCACGTCACCCTGCACGCTATATTCTGGTTGCCGGTCTGGTATGGATTCACGCCGACAGTCGTAGCGACCATGGGCGCGTGCTACGTCGTGACCGTGTTGTTGTACATGCGAGCGCTGATGTTTATTCACGAGCTCGTTCATCTGCCGGATAAAGGGTTTGCAGCATTCCGAATCGCGTGGAATGCCCTTTGTGGGATCTTTTTCCTGGTGCCGTCATTTCTTTACTATCCGCATATCGATCATCATCGGCGCAAGCACTATGGTACCGAACACGACGGCGAGTACCTCGCGTTGGGTCATCGCGGTCCCTGGATGATAGTGGGATTCGTTGTGCAGGCGCTGATCATCCCGTTCATTGCCCTGCTGCGTTTTGCCCTCATCAGCCCCGCGTGTTGGCTGTTTCCGCGATTGCGTCCCTTCGTTCATCGGCACATGTCCACGATGCTTGTGGATCCCACGTACGAGCGTCCAGACGCGTCGCCAAAGTCGATGCGAATCGTAATTCTGCAAGAGGTGCTTTGTTTTGCCTGGTGCGTATGGTTTCTCATTCGCGGCGGTATTATGCGAGATACCTGGATCGATCCATTCTGGCTGGTGGCGTACGCGGTCGGTGTGGGAATTTTGGTGCTCAATGAGGTTCGCACGCTGGGTGCGCATCGCTGGACCAATCAAGGCGGTGAGATGACTTTCGAGGAGCAGCTGATCGATAGTGTGAATTTCCCGTCGCGACCTTGGATCACGGAGCTCTGGGGGCCGATAGGAACTCGATATCATGCCTTGCATCATCTTTTCCCGCGTTTGCCCTATCACAATCTTGGCGAGGCCCACCGGCGACTTACAGAGGGTTTGCCAGCGGATTCGATATACCATTTGACCACGGAGCTCTCGCTCACGTCGGCAATCGTCAAGTTATGGCGTCGGAGCCAGGGCTCTCAGCGAAATCTTGTTTCGTGACTGGCCCGCATCACCCTAGTGCCGATTTTGCTGAGCACCTCGCTTATTTCTCATGCTCGTCGAATGCCGAGGATGGTTGGCTACCCTACAGTCAACTCCGTCTGCCCGTTGATGATCTAGGCTTTCGGCAGGGCGTGACCGCAGTGGAGCGGATGCGCACTTATGCGGGCGAGGTGTTCCGCCGCAAAGACCATCTCCTGCGGTTTGAAAACACAATGCGTCATGCCCGCATCAGCGGAATGCCAGAGAGTGCTGCCCTCGACTCCTTGATTGACGAATCGCTGAGGCGGAATTCGGCATTGCTCGTTTCCAGGCGTGACGTGGGCGTCACGTTGTGGGCAACGCCCGGAAAGCGTCACGGCGGTCGGCCAACCTTTGCGCTACATCTTAATGAGATCGACGGTGCCGCAGTCCAGCGGCGGCGTACTCAAGGGCAAGCGGTGGTACTGACGAATGTTGTCCAGCCTGGGGAGGAAAGCTGGTCACGACATGCGAAGGTTCGCTGCCGCATGCATTATTACCTCGCTGATTGCCACGCCGAGTCCATTGTGCCCGGTGCTACCGGGGTATTGCGGGACGCCGACGGCAGTTGGACGGAGTCCAGTATCGCGAACATAGCGCTGCTGTTTGGCCGGGACGTTGTCTTCGCACCTGCGAGCCGAGTGTTGCCGGGAGTCACTCAGGCTCTTGTAAAGGAAGTGTGCCGCGAATTGTCACTGTCAACTCGAGAGTCGCCGCTGACATCGGCCATGATCACCGACGCAGATGCCCTGTTGCTGATGGGGACTGACACCGGGCTCTGGTTTGCGAGGTCTGTTCACGATGCCCAGGGAGAGTTGCTCCGTGCTGCTCCTGGCGAATCGGCGAAGGCTGTCATCGCCGACATGCAGTGTCAATTTATCTGTCTCTAGCAAGACGCGGCTAGTAGATCTCTTTAGCCAGCCATTCGCGTGATGCGATTGTGAGGCTGGGCGAGTTCCTCAGCACTGGGCTGGTAGCGAAATTGCATCAGGTAGGCGTCTTCCGTCGCGTCGTCGTAGAAGTCGCGTAAGACGGAGATCGCTTTGAAGCCGAGGTTCTTAAAGAACAGTTGTGCTTCGAGGTTCGTTTCGCGGACCTCGAGCATGATCCGATTGCGGCGTTCTTGGGAGAGTTTGCCGAGCAGTTTCTGCATCATCACGTTGCCAATGCCTTGGCGGCGATAGTTGCTGTGGACGGCAAAGTTGAGAATGTGCAAACGGTTCTTGTGCAGTTCGTAAATCATGAAGCCCACGACTTTACCATCGCATTCGGCAACCATGCCGATGCAGTTTCGCTGTCGCAAGCAGCGAATGAAGTCGTCTTCGGTCCACGGGAACTCGAAACAATCACTTTCGATGCCCAGGACGTCCGGCATATCGCGTCGAATCATCCAGCGGATGTGGGCGGTTTGGCAAGCTTGTTTAGTCTGTTCCACGTCGGACTCCCTTCCGGTGCAATGAAGATTCCATGGCCGCTTTGGAGGCCATCCTGGCCGCCGCGGCGATGAAACGAAAATTAGCAGATCATTCAATCCGCACCAAGACAGAAAAGCAAAAAGCTAGAGACTCTGCGAAATCAGTCGCAGAAATTCGTCCTCCGTTACAATCTTCACGCCCGCACCGTCGGCGATCAGGGAGCGAGCTTTTTCCTCCTTCGTACTTTGCGATCGTCCTGAGCGAAGGGTTCGTGAGTCGGGTTGTCCAACGACAAGTAGATTTGTGAGTTTGGACACGCTGGCCACACAGCGTCCGCCGCAAACCTGTGTCAATCGCTCAGCATCCTCGCGTTGGATCCGGGTGAGGGTGCCGGTGAATACGACTCGTTGTCCGGCAAGGGGGCGGATGAATTCGGCACGTATGAAAAGCCGCTGTACATCCACGCCAGCGGCACTAACGAGCACCTCGGCCTCGGGTAGCTTTACGCCGTTCGCTGCCGTGGTGCCTGCGACCTTCAGCACGGTAGATCGGCGTGCCGTCGCAGGCCCCTTTTTCCCCCAGGGACCAGCCAAGCCCCGGCTGAGTTTCAGCCGCTCTTCCAGCTGTGCAAGCGATTCGACCCCCAAATGTTTCGCGGCGGCGAGAGCGATTTTGGCACATGCAATCGAGTCCTCAAGTGCGTCGTGGTGCTTGAAACGCACACCTAACCAATCCGAGAGAGGCTTGAGCCCGAACCGAGGTTGCTCGGGCCAGGTGCGCCGGGCGATCGCGCGCGTACAACTGTACTGCATGTCCGGTGCCGGATGACCGTGCGACTTTAAGCAAGCCAATAGCACACCGAGATCGAAGCTCGCGTTATGGGCAATCAAACAGTCGTCACCGAATGTGCGAGCAATCTCTGGCCATAACTCGCCGAATTCCGGTGCATCGCGAACCATGTCGGGCGTGATGCCGTGAATCTCAATGTTTCGCGGGCTGATGTAAAATGGTTTGGGGCGAATCAGCCAGCAGGCACTGTCAATCATCTCACCGTCGCGGACGCGCACCGCCGCGAGCTGGCAAGCGCTGTCGCTTTGATGCGTGGCGGTCTCGAAGTCAATCGCCGTGAAATCCACTGGGCTAGTTCCCTTGCATCTTCAACACCGGCAGGCGGCCCCGCATGTCAATTTGCGCAGCAATCGACGCCGGCGTCGTGTCCTGGGGACGTGGTCGAGCAGACGGTGCCAATGCTGGAGTGACAAATCGTGCTCCTTGACGCGTACCACGGCGTGCGAATTCCGCATCGATCTCGTTCCGGATCGCAGATTTTTCCAAACACCATTTGGGCTCGATTAAAAACTTGGGCGGCGCATCGCCGCTAACCCTTTCGACGATCGTGGTGGGAGGGATGCGCTCGAGAAAGTCTACCACGGTGTTGACGTATTCCTCTCGACCCATCATCTGTACCTTTCCTGCGAGAACCTCGCCCCCCAAGGGGGTGCCGTGGACGCTGTACAGATTGTGCAGTTTGATGGCATCGAAACCGAGTACGCCGACTTCGTCTGCCGTCTGCATCATCATGGCATGGTCTTCTCCAGGGACCCCCAAAATCACATGTGCACAACACTCGAATCCACGACCGCGGGCGCGATCGATGGCGTTGATCATGTCGGCGTGGGTGTGCGCCCGGTTCATCCACCGCAGCGATTCATCGTGCACCGACTGCATGCCGAATTCGAGCGAGACCATCGATCGCTGGGCCAGTCGCTCAAGTAGGTCGAGCACACTATCGGGAGCGCAGTCGGGGCGAGTTCCAATCGCGATCCCCACAATTCGGGGATCTGCCGCTAAAGCGAGGTCGTAGACTTCGGCGAGCTGACCGACGGGAGCGTAGGTATTCGTCGCAGGCTGAAAATAAGCGATAAAACCGTCAACTTGATCGTAACGCCGAGTGACTCGCTCAATACCAGCCCGTAGCTGCTCACTCACTCGCTGTAGCCGGACTCTTCGCGACGGACTGAATGATCGATTGTCACAGAAATTGCAGCCGCCAGTGGTGACAGCTCCGTCCACATTCGGACACGTGAATCCGGCGTCCACACTGACCCGTTGGATTCGACCACCAAATTTTCGCCGCAGGTGTCGCCCAAACGCATTGATCAACAGCCCTTCCTGCTGCCAAGCAAGGGGACCGTCGTCAGGATGAGGTTTTGGTTCAGTTTCGGGCATCACTTATACCGGGCGGAGGTCAACTCAGGGAGCAATTCCCCACAATATCACGCTCCATCGAATCGGCAAAGCGATCGTGCGCGCCGTTGCAGCGAGGAAATTGAGCGAAATACTTAGGGAAACATAGTCGTTTTGCGAGTATCTGCGTTCCCCCAGCGAGGAAACAGGTTCTGGTAGACTGATGTTATGGCGCGCCCTGTTTCTCGAGATGATCTCATGACATACGGCGGGTCCCCGCGAGTGAAGTTATTGACTCATGCAGCCGGTGGGAACCAGCATTTTCGTAATGCAAAGCTGGGATGGGGAGCTCGTCAGGGCGCCTTAGACGGCGGGAATTAGACGGCGGGACCACCTACGATACATTCGTGTGAAAAGAGGATGTAAAGCGTTCCATGAGCTCATCATCAAGCGAGAACGAAACCGCGCCCCTGGAATCACCATCCATGTCTGTTGCCGAGGAGGGTGATGACTTTGTGATTATCTCGGGACCGCGCATTGCTGGTGATGCCCCACCTGAATTGCCGACCGATCGCTACCAGATTATTTCGCTGCTTCAGACTGGAGGCATGGGGCTGGTGTATCGCGCTCGTGATCAGATGTTCGAGCGAGATGTGGTCGTCAAAGTACTGCGGCAGGATCGTGCGATGAGCTCGACCGCAATTAGCGATTTCGCGAAAGAGGCGCAGGTGATGAGCTTTCTCTCACACCCCGGCGTGACTCCGATCTACGAAACCGGCGTTTGCCGGAATGGATTACCGTTCCACGTAATGAAGTTGGTCGACGGTGTGACACTGCGTGAAATGATCGCCGCAGGCCGCGTGGAGACGGCTGAGCTGTTAAGTATTTTTACGGACGTTTGCCAAACGATGGCCTTCGCCCACACCAAAGGTGTAATTCATCTGGATTTGAAACCGTCCAACATCATGGTGGGTGAGTTTGGAGAGGTCAACGTGATGGACTGGGGACTTGCAATGTATACACGCCGGCAGTCGGAGGATGACGTGTGGTTAACTCGCAAGACCGTCGGAGGTGATCCGTTGTCACCAATGCCCGACGGAGGCGAAGCGAGCAAGTTGATCACGCGGCAGTCGCAAATTAATGGTACGCCCCAATACATGTCCCCCGAGCAAGCCCGGGGTTCGGCACTCGATGCTCGCGCCGATGTCTTCAGTCTTGGCGGGATCCTTTGCGAGATTCTGACCGGACATGCTCCCTATGAAGGGGAGAGTCTACGAAAAGTTTATCAGTCCGCCCTGCGCTCGAAGACCTTCGTGAGCTTGGAGCGACTGCGCTCCTGTGGTCTGGACAATGCCTTGGTGCAGCTCGCCATCCACTGCTTACAAGCGAAGTTTTCTGATCGGCCGACGAGTGCCAAGGTGCTCGCCCACGTCATGCAGGCACACCAAACGGCGACGTTGAGGAGTGTTCAAAGTGACATGAATCGATTCTTCGAGCTATCGCCTGACATGTTCTGTATCGCTGATCGGAACGGCTTTTTCGTGCGCGTCAATGATAATTTCAGTCGTGTCCTGGGGTACTCCACGGACGAATTGTTGTCGAAGCCTTTCATCGCATTTGTGCACAAGGATGACGTTGCGCAAACGATCGACCAAATCAAGGCGCTGAACGAGGGACGGCCAGTGATTCGCTTCCGAAACCGCTACATCGGTTCAGGCGGAAACCACATCACCCTCGAATGGACGGCGAAATCGATCGAGGACGAACAGCTGGTTTTCGCTGTGGCCCGCGATGTGACCGAAGGGGTTTCAAACGAGATCGCGATCGCGAACGCCGAGCATGTACAGAACAGCATCGAGGCCGAGCGTCGAGACTTGATGTCGGGCTGATTCACGCACAATCGGCTTGGCGTGGAAGGCGATACCCAACCCTGCTCGAGAGAGCATCGGCAGGTCATTGGCACCATCGCCGATCGCGATCGTTTGCTCGCAGTCGATACCCATGTCCGACGCGAGTTGTTCGAGCAACGCTGCTTTTCGCTTGGCATTGACGATTTCTCCAACGACGCGTCCGGTCAGTTTCCCATCAACGATTTCCAGTTCGTTGGCATGCACGTGGTCGATATCGAGGCGTGCCCGAAGGTGCTCGGCAAAGTACGTAAATCCGCCTGAAAGAATTGCCGTTCGGTAGCCGAATCGTTTGAGGTTGGATAGCAGTGTCTCAGCGCCCTCAGTCAACTCGAGTCGGGCAGCGATCATGGGCAATACGGTTTCAGGAAGTCCTGCGAGGGCCGCGACTCGTTGGCGGAGCGACTCGTCAAAATCGATCTCGCCCCGCATGGCGGCCTCCGTCACCGCAGCAACTTGATCTCCGACGCCAGCTTCCTTGGCGATTTCGTCAATCACCTCGGCCTGTAACAGCGTCGAATCCATGTCGAGTGCAACGACCCTGCGAATACGACGAAACGCGTCATCTCGTTGCCACGCCAAGTCGAGATCCAAGCGGGTGGATAGTTCGAGTAACCGGGCCTTGAGTAAATCAGGGTTGATGGGGTCGCCGCGAAGAGAAAACTCCACACACGCTCGCGTGGGGCCGCCATCGGTGATCCGTTTTGGGCGTCCCGATAGTCGGGTAATGACGTCGATGTTCAGTCCTTGGTCAGCGACCAGTCGACTGACAGCGGCGAACTGTTCCGCCGTGACGGCGCGAGAGAGCAGAGTCAGAATGAAACGTGACTTCCCCTCCTCCCCAATCCAGACATCGTAGGCGGCGTCCGCGATCGGCGTGTGCTTGCACTTGAGCTCGAGTTCGCTTGCTCGTTGCCGAAGGGCGTCGATGACGGTGTCTGGTGCGACTTCATCCGGCACGCTGACCATCAGGCCGAGCAGTAACGAGCGATGGATCACGGCTTGATTGACATCGAGCACCCGGCAACCGAAATGTGCCAGATGATCGGATAATGATGCAGTGAGTCCTGGTCGATCTTCGCCGGTGAAGCGAAACAGGATGGTGGTCACGGTAGCGGTTTCGGTCTGGTTCATAGCCCGCGAATCGTAGCGGTCTCGCTGCGTGTCGTCAAAGTGGCATCAGAATTCAAGTTCACCGCCGAGTTCGCCTTCGTCACGCGGATCACCGCACCATTGGTTGAGGGCGTCAATGACGCGGTCTCGATCCTGGTGATTGGTCCAGAGGGAATCGTCCACGTCGAGGCGAATTTCGTAGTAGCCTTCACGAACGCAGTCCTCCTCGCCGCAGAAATGCGGTAGGTCGGCCACCCACACGATACGGTAGAGGGGAACGTGTTTATCGTCGATTTTAATGATGGGGGCGTGCATCCAAGTTCTCGCTTGAGGGCGCGTGCAACGGTGAGGTGGTATTTACTGGGCTAACTCGCGGCTGCGACCAGCCGATGCGGCAACCGCGTCGATCAGTGCCGCGCGGATCGCATTCTGTTCGAGCACCCGGACCGCGGCAATAGTCGTTCCCCCCGGGCTGCAAACTTTGTCTTTGAGTGCACCGGGGTGTTCGCCGGTGTCGCGAACCATCGTGGCGGCACCACGTACGGTCTGCGTTGCCAGTTCCAAGGCAATTTTTCGCGGCAGCCCTGCTGCGACGCCGCCATCGGCCAGGGCCTCGATCATGAGAAACACGTAGGCCGGTCCGGATCCGCTCACGCCCGTGACGGCATCGAGCTGGCTCTCGGTCACCTCGGTGACGTAGCCGACACTGCCCAGCATCGCTTCAATCGACTCCACGTCACTCTCGCTGGCGTCCGCAGCGGTGCAGTATGCGGCAGCACCCTCGCCGACCAAGCTTGGAGTATTTGGCATGACGCGGACAACTCGTTCATGCCCCACGCCAGCGGTAAGTTTGGCCAATGGTACGCCTGCGGCCACCGAAATAACCAGTTTGCCCGCTAAGCCGGTGCCCAACCCTGAGAGTACGGTGGGAAGGATATGCGGTTTGACTGCCAGCATCACGATTTCACTCTGCGCGATCGCTGTGCTGCGCGAATCAGGTGAGTCCGCAGTAAAAAAACGACATCCCGGGTAACTTTCCTGCCACCATTGGCCGGTTGCTTGGCTGGTGGCAACCACGGTGAGGTTGTTCGCGTCAAGAATGGATTGGTCGATCATACCGCCGACCAGGGCGCGCGCCATTTGACCACCGCCAATGACGGTGAGCTGAGGAAGTTTCATGAGCTACAGGGTGACAAACGAAGGTGTGCGTTAGCAAAAGCACGCCAGGATCAAAACAAAGCCTCCGAACGTGGTTCGGTATCGGCGAGCAATTTGATCAAAGCGATGCGAAGATGTTTGACACTCAAGGGTAATGGTAAGAGAGCCCGATGGGAACCGCGAACCGCTCGCTGGATCAAGTGCTTCTGATTCGGATCGACCAGGAGAATGGCTGGGATCTCCTTGGTATCCTCATTTTCGGAGAAAGCGTTATACGCCTCGAGGGCGTCATTACCGAGTTCCGCTGCTCCAAAAATGACGCAATCGGCGGGTTTGTCGATCGCATCGACGAACCGGTCCAAGGCACGCTGCGGGTTGGCAATGATTAAAACGCGATAGCCCCGTGCTTTGAGCCGATCCCGGACCGCGTTTTGCAAGCCAGCCTTGGATTCGACGAACATCACCACATAGCCTTCTCCCTCGTTGGTGATCACGTGGTCATCACCCACATCCTCGGCGTTGACTTTCCCAGAAAGATCGGGGGCCCGCGCTTCGGCGGGGCCTTGCTCGAGAGTATCGATCACTTTCTTGGTAGCCGTTGCCAAGGCGGTACAGGTTTGGATCCGTTTCTCAGGATTGAATTCCATCGCTGCGAGTAGTAATTGATTGACAATGCCCGGTAGGTCTGGAACGTAATCGTAGATCGATCGGATGTCCTGGAACCGGGAAATGTTCAGCCGCGCCATGCGGTCGCGGGTTTCCGTCAAGGCGGGGGTCCCAGCGAGCATATGGTAGAGCATGTTCCCCGCGAAAAACACGTCGCTGCGAGGATCATCCTTGCGAACATTCGTTCCCCGCTCCAGCGCGGCGTAATCGATCGCACGCGCGTTGGGGCAATCAGCGACCACTTCGGGATTGCTGCGGTCCGCCAACGCTGCCAAACCGAAGTCAACAAGTTTCGCTACGCCACCTGAACTGATCAGCACGTTGGAGAGCTTTAAGTCCCGGTGCGAGATTCCGAGGGACGCAGCAAAGGCGAGCCCCTGTGCGATTTCGTGCATCAATTTCAGGGAGAGTTCGACGGGAAGCTTGCCGCGAATCTTCACCAGTTCACGCAACGTCTGCCCTTCCACGAACTCCATCACAAGAAAGGGGTTATGGCGGTCGGGCACCACCTCGAGAATCCGCACGATGTTGGGGTGTTTAAGTTTTAACCCCATCCGGCCTTCCCGGAGGAACTGTTCGAGTTCGTGCGCCTCATCGCGGAATCGCTTTCGGAGCACTTTGACAGCAAACACCTGACCGTCTTTTTCAGCCCGGTACACTCGTGCGAATGTACCCGCGCCGATCAGATAGAGGATCTTGAAGTCGCCGTAAAAATACCCGACCCGATCACCGCGCATGATCTTCTCAGTCTGCAGGGTTGTGATCAATCCACGGCTCTGCAGATGATCGACCACTTGCGGCAACGTCACCTCGCCGACACCAAGTTCTCCGATGGCACGACTGACGTCCATGCGTTCGGCAACTCCGGCCGAGATGACGCGTTCCACAAATTCTTCTTTGGTGATACTCATGGCGAGTGTGTTGATTTCGATGTAGTGGGTCGACGATAGTCATGAACCGACACGCCGACTGCTTTTAGTTTTTCAATAGCCCCCTGCCAGGCGGACGCCTTGTCTGACTGCAAATCGAGATAGATCTTCAGGTAGGGTGCAAATCGTCGATTTGAGCCGGCATCTTCAACACACATTTTGAGGATGGGGTCGAGCGAATCAATCGGATTATTGGGCATGATTAGCATCGCTAATTTGGTCAAGTTGCCCAGTGGTGACAGCGACCGCACTTGGCAATCTGAGATCTCTAGCGTCGTCAGCCAACCCAAACTTGACACAGGTGACAAATCGACGATTGGGTTGCCGGCGAGATCCAAGGCACTGATCTTTTGCAACTCGGCGATCGCGGAAATATTTTCGAGCTGATTATCGGCGAGATAGAGGGTTCGCATATTCTTCATGTTGCGAATCGGCTCCAGCTGCGCCACGTCGTTCCCGGAGAGATCGAGTAACTGAATCCTAGTCAGCGGTTCCAGTGCCGCAATGCTCTCAATGCGGTTTCCTGCCAGCGTCACACTCTGCAATTTGTTCAGTTTCGCTAGCGGCGCGAGATCGCTGATTTCGTTACCCGCCAAGTCGACCAACATCAATGACCGACAGTGTTGCAACCCCTCCAGACTGCGGATTCCCTGCTGCGGGGCCACGACGCGTGAAATCTCCGCAACGTCGTCGACAGTCAACGGTTCATTACCGTGGCGTTTGGCGAAGACGTGGGCACGGACTGCCGCTTCTAATGCCGGATCGGTAAAGATCGAACCGGACTCCGGCGTTTGTGCCAACGCGGGATTGCTCGTGTGGCTCATCGAGCACACGAACGCCGCGACAGCGAAGCTGAGGGTAGACAAGCGGAACACGAGCGAGACCATATTCTCAAGGAGACTGCGAGGGCGAAGAAGACAGATCAGAGTTGTCCGCCCATGATAGTCAAAAAACACTTTCAAGGCGTTCTCACTGCCGACCGCTTCGCGATGTCATGGACTGTACTGATGGCGTCCGTCGGTGAGCCATACAGGATTGTCATCCCGTCGGAGCCAGCCGCGATTGCGTAGGCCTGCTCAACTTCTTCCGCCGTGAGCCATCCCTGAGCTCCCATATACTGAATTTCGGCAAGTTTGCGCAGCAGCGTGAAAGAGGAATCCCCCAACACGCCTGTCACGCGGCGCCTCGCCACTTCGGGGGTGAGCTTGGGGAACGGCTCGACGCTGAGTTTGCTGTCCAGGACGCTCCAGAACTTTTCCAATGCCCCGTTGACGTAGCTCTCGGCGGTGGCGCGTTTGGTCTGCAGTAGCCTTTGGAGTTCGCGATTATCCATCTCGCTGGAAGTGATCAGGGTGCGGCCGCTGCGGCCGTCGATCACTTTGACACGAGTGGAATTTTGGGGCGTGCTATTGCGTACTTCTTTCAAGCCAACGTCGAAGTGCAGCAAGAGTTCGATTCCCTGTGTCGCAGCCGCTTTGGACATTTCTTGAGTGCTCCCCTCCCCGAGATATACGACGTTTGAGATCCACATGCGAGGCTCACTGGGTTGGACATAATCGCCTTCGACCGTATCACCCTGGTCGGTTGCTTCCAGGTCTACGTTGGCGAGGGCGAGGCCAAATTGACCGCTCGCCATTCGCGTCTGCATGGATTCCTTGACAGTGGTCGCCACATACCCCATTAGTTCTTCGAACCGATCACTAATGTTCGGATCGGTCATTTGTGCCTGGGGAGCCGCAGCAGCTGCGGCATTTGGACTGATCAGACGCCCGTTGCTATCGTACCGTGGGGCGCCCTGGGAACTGGATCCGCTGTCCATCTCCATATTTTCATAGTCATCGTACGAACTCGATGAACTCGGTGACCCGGATAATTCCGCAACGCTTGATGAGCCCGGCCCCCCCTCCCCGTTGAAGGAATCCGACTCATAATCGCTCGACATTTCCATGCCTGAATCCATTCCGCCCATTCCGGCAGCGGCATCGGCCTTGATGGGAGCGAAGTCCGTCACGTCGGTGTCACCGTGAAGTCCGAGGGAGACCCCCCACCGGATTTGCCACACGGGGCGGCGGAAGTAGTTACTAAACTTCAAACTGTTGAGATCCTCTTTTGATTCTTCTCCCCCGCGAGCCAGGAACCCGAAATACAGATCCCGGGCGAGTGGAAGATTGCCGTAACGCATCGCAACATTCGCTTCATTGCGCAGCTGAGGACCGGTAATCGGGGGTGTTGATGGTGTCGCCGACGGGGCCAATACGCGGGCGATCTCTTGGCGAAGCGGCTTCCAATCGGGTTGAATCAACTGAAAGATGGACATGGGGGTGGGACCCGTCGTCAAATTTGCCGCGGGCTTTGCCGGCGTCGTGCCCATTTCACTGTCGTAGCCGCCATCGTCGTACTCACTCTCATAGCCACTCTCGTAGGCCGATGTGCTAGGCGATTCATCGGGGCCTTGCCCGAGCGATGTCCCCGACGACAACGCTACCACCGCCCCGGCGATCATAACGGGCAGCATCCAGCCGATTAGCGGCCGCACCACGCGGGAGGCCCCACAGGCAAGCGGATGGAACGGCAGTTCCCAACGGTTGAATTCAATCAATCGGTAGCGGGTGGCAGGAAATAACATGTGCTAATCTCTGGTCAAAATGAGGCAAAAAAGCGCAAAAATGACAGCATTGTTTGAATTTTCAGTAACTTTTTTCGCAATGCAGCGTTCATAATAAGCCAATCCAAACCGACAGACGAGCATTTTTGAGCGGGTTTCCCCCCACGGAGGGAACTTTTTCTCCTCCGCCGGCGTCGTAGTCTGCGGGTGTAAACGTTCATTTTGGGTAACCGGTCGCCCCGCCGCATGATGTGGATACGACCACCGGCAACCTTTTATCTACGCGATTTTTAAGTTCCAGATTTCATGCCACGTCATCTTCACCGCACCACGCGACGCCTTTCTCTCCAAGTGCTCGATGATCGACGCGTGTTGGCCGCGCTGGTGGGGAGTGTATTCCATGATGCGAACGATTCGCTCCGGCGAGATTCCGAGGAAGTCGGATTAGAAAAACGTCTCGTCTACGTCGACCAGAACGACAACTCGAAGATGGACCAGGGTGAGCCGTTCGCTCTGACGGGTGCGGGAGGATCGTTCTCGATTGACAATTTG
The DNA here is from genome assembly GCF_007860105.1 of Allorhodopirellula heiligendammensis. NCBI lineage: Bacteria > Pseudomonadati > Planctomycetota > Planctomycetia > Pirellulales > Pirellulaceae > Allorhodopirellula > Allorhodopirellula heiligendammensis. The sequence goes on along the minus strand of NZ_SJPU01000004.1, from coordinate 121,547 downwards.
CCCGACGGTGACTACGCCGTGCGATTGTTCAGCGGCACAAACAGCCAAGTTCAAACGACACCATCCTCCGCGATTTTGCTGCATGACGCGGTGATGCGGACAGATGTGATCGCAGCGGTTCCCGCGATCAAGCTCGACGCCGGCACCGATAGTGAACGGACCGCCCCGGCGGTGCTTGCCAGCGGCGCGAGTTTGCAAACGATCGCTGCGGATGGCACGCTCTCGGAACCTTACGATGTGGGTGGCGAGATCACGCAAATCGTGCGGCTGGCTGATGGTTCCTTGGTGGTGTTTGCGAATACGAGCGACGGTGGCCAGGCATGGATTCTCGACGATGCCCTCGCTGGTTCCGCCGCGCTGGGCGCCACCGGATCAGAGAGTGCTGTTCATTCCGCCGGCGGTGATGACCTGGGACGCGGGGTCATGGTCGCGGGCCTGAGTGATTCTGAAGAACAGGGCGAATTGTGGGCGTTCGATGCAGCGGGTGGAACGATTTCGGCAACTGGCGTGATCGTCGGTTCGGACGCAGTCGTTACGGGCGACTCCACCCCGCGGAGCGATGATGGTCCGACGCGAAGCGTGATCAGCGAGGCGTCGGTAGTGGATGATGGAGAAGGTGGGATGACCCAGTCGCTCGCCATCAGTTTTTGGAGCAATTCCGCTGCATCCATGCTAGGCGAACCCATCGTCGTCAGTGGCGCCAGTGAAGTGGTGGCATTCAGCGACCAGGCCGGCTTGCTCGTGCTGCGGACTGGCGACAACCTCTCGGTGTATGACGTCGACAATAACTTGGCGATGCTATACTCCGTTGACGATACCGAACCGGTCGCCGCAATCGATGCCAACCGAGGATTGCTGGTTACCCGTTCACCGCGTTCCTTTGACGATGACGGTTCAACTCTCGATAGCGGTTTACGATTAATTGATAGCGAAACCGGAGCGGTGTTCGCCGACCTACCGATCGATTTATCGGCATTGGACGACTTGCATTCGCTGGCTCTCGATGACAGCATGCGTTCAGTCGTGCTCACCGGCGCCGCGGGACTGGTGCAACTCTCACTTCGCAAACCGGCCGCAGCGCGGGTGACCGTTGCGGGCGGCCAGGCCGAGCCAATCGCATTTGGGGTTCAGTTGATTGGTTCCAACGACGCACCCGCTTACGCCGAGACGCCCGTCATCTCGGGAGCGGAAGACACCGTGTTTTCAGTGCCACTGCCCAGTGCAACGGACGGGGATGACGAACTCATTATTTTGCCGCTCTATCCACCTGAGTTTGGGGTCGCGACGATCGGGCCCGATGGCCAGATTGAATACACGCCGGACGAAAATTTTGAGGGCACCGATTCGCTGTGGGTGCTCGTCGGTGATGGTCGCGATTTCACTGAGACACCGGTCACCATCAATGTGACGCCTGTCCCAGATGTTCCCTCTGGGGTGACCGCGGGAATCGATCCCGTGCCCGAGAATTTGCCACCGGGCATCGCAGGCGGTTCTTCACCGATCGGCATTGTCGGGGTCATTGATGTCGATGCGGTCAACCATTTCGGCGTTCAAATTCTCGATCTTAATCGCGTCCCTGATGAACGTTTTCAAGTCGTTGACCTGAAGATCTACTTCGTCGGCCCAGAACCTCTCGACGCCGAAACGGAATGGTTGATTCCGCTGATTGTCAGTGTGGACGACCCCGATAGTGGGGGCAAACTCGAGTTTCTCACTGCCATTTCGGTATTGGATGAGGACGATCCCATCACGGACATTACGCCTGATGATGCCACGGTGAACGAAAATTCTCCCGGTGAATCGATCACGGCGCTGGGTGTTATCGATCAAGATGTCGGGCAGTCACATGATTTAAGCGTGGACGATGATCGCTTCGAAATCGTCAATCGCGGACTGAAGCTGAAAGATGGTGTGGCGCTCGACTATGAAGCGACCCTGACCGTCACGGTGAATGTCACCGCCGAGCACGATGAGGATTCATTTACTAAGGCGATTACGATCACCGTGCTCGACCAAGCTGAAACTCCTGAGAACCTGGAACTCAGCAATCAGACCGTCAATGAACTCGAGGTCGCTGCTGTCGTTGGCGAGCTAACGGTCGACGGTAATCCAGCGGCGAACGGTCATTCGTTGACGGTAAACGACGCCCGGTTCGTGATCGAGGGCTCGACGCTCAGACTTGCCGATAACACTTTCATCGAGCGGACGCCTGGTCTTGATGATGAGATTCTAGTGGAAATCACGGCTACGCCGATCACTGGCGGCGCCGATGGGGTCACCGAGGAGTTTGTGATCGCTGTCGTCGGACACGCAACGCCGTTTCACAATGGCAGCTACCCTGAGGATGTTAATCGAGATGAAGGCGTTACAGCCGTCGATGCGCTAGCGATTATCAACTATCTCAATGCTTACGGTGCTGGTCCAGTGGGAGAGGGCGACCCGTCGTACGGGTACGATGTCAACAGCGATGGATTCGTAACGTCTCTCGATGCTCTGTTGGTCATCAATGAGCTCAACGCAATTAGCACGAGCACCACGGGTACGGTAGGCAATGAACCAAGTGGGGAACCCGACGCTGGCTCCGGAAACTCCAAGGCGTCCAAACGCATTGCGAAAGAGTCGGACGTCCCCGTTCCTCTGCAGGCACCGCCCATCTCTCCACGGCAGCGAGCCATACCTCAGGATTTTGCGATCGCGAGCTTAGTTGATGCTATCAGCGCGAAGGCCGTCGATAGTTCGGCTCAGGAATCGATTGACGAGGCGGTCGCGGTGATCTCCGTGGACACACCTCGTATGCGTGACGACGCAACGCGTGCCGACGAGGTGTTTGGCGAATCGGAGATCGACCTGCTGGGTTAATCTTTGCGCGACCTCAGTGGCCACGCTCACCATCTGCGGAACGAAGTCGTATAGCAGTTTATCGCGGCGTCGCCTCTAAGAGTGCGTCGAGTTTGCTGCGGTCGATTGCCGGAGCCGCATCGGGTGGTGGCGTTTGCGTTCGTTCGGACTTGGCAATCTGATCCACGAACTCTTGGAACCGTGGATCGTCGGTTATGCTCTGACGCCCCAGTCGCGCCTGTTGGAGAGCGTCCTCCTTGAGGTTTCGTTGCAATAGCCGGTCGATATACTCGACTCGATAATCTGCTTCGTGCGGTGCCAGACGGATGGCTTGTCGGTAATGCTCCTGGCCATCGCTGGTATTATCTAACACAAAGTGTATCCGCCCTAACAGCGCTTGGCATGCCGCTCGTTGACCCATTGACTCGCCATCATCGCAATGAATGACAGTGAGCGCGTGGCGGAGAAACTGAAGATCGGGTTGGTCCCACTGCAGCGCGTCTGATGCTGCCAATCGCATCGCCTCGGAATTGTCTGGGATAACGTCGGCAATGTTGAGTTGCGGCGTTGCTCGCAGCAATTCCATCACGCGCGGAGTGAATTGGTGGTCTGTCTCCACTGCAGAGCGGAGCCCCATTGCCGCAGTGTCAAAGTCTCCACGCGCGATCGACGATTGTCCCAATGCAAACTGTCGCATCGAATTTCCGTTATAGAAAATGAGCAGTTGCTGAGCAGCTTTGTGAGCGACGACGTCCAGTTCCGAAGACGCGATATTCCCATTGGCGGCGCCGCTGGCGATGATCGTCGACAGCCTCATCAGACTGCCACGTGGTGTCTGGGCGAGTGGGCAGATCTGCAGAGCATCGATGCTTGTATCCCAGGCATCTGTGTAATGCTGCCAACTTGACATTGACTCCAACCGCTGCGTAGTGGTGTTCGGAGGGTATGGACGCTGGCGATTCCGCAAGTCCGTTTGCTGGTAAATTTCACGCATCTGCACATTGGACTGCGGACGCCACTCCTGAGTTTCGGCGATGTGCGCGCGATCTCGCTGGACCTTACTCAATCGCATCAGCAGCAACGGCGAAGGATCAGCAGTCACCCGTTGGCTGAGCACCTCCTCCATTTTCGCGAGGGAATTAGGATTGAGCTGCCACTGCGAGTACTCTTGATTCAATCTGCTGAGCATCGAATCGGTGATCGCGTCCTGCTTCAAGCCGGGCAGGACGAAAATCGCGAGGGCAACCATCGCTACGGCCAGAACAAATGACGACACGCGAGTGAAGGACCCGCCTTGCCTCGCAACCCATCCACGTACGCCCGCTGACGGCACGGGTTCCGGTGGGCTCTCAAATGCTGCGTCGTCATGGAGTCGATCGTCATGATACGATGTAAACATGGAGGTCCAACTTGAACTGCCACCACCATTCGCTGTGTCGCGGGAAATGATCGCAGTGCCAAGGAGAACTGCGATGATCAGGTTCGCCGGCAGGGCCAAACCATAGTCGAAAAACTGAGAGACCAAGATGGCCGCGATCGCATACCATCCCGCGACTCGGATGCCCTGATCGAGCGGATCTACAGACGCCGACAAGCGTTTTAATGACACCAATAACAGAGCTAGAAGCATGACACCGACGGCCACACCGACCAGCCCGGTTTCAACAAGCGTCTCCAACCACAGATTGTCGGCGTGTTCGTACCACGCACTTGGCGAGTAATGCTGATACGGCAGGTAAGCGTAGGCGTAGGTGGACAGTCCGGCGCCCCCTGGCAAGTATGCCCTGGCGGCGCGCCAGCCGTCCTGCCAGTGAAGTATTCGCCCGTCACTTTGGAGCGTATCGGCATGACGGGAAAATACTTCCCAACGCTGTAGTGACTCGAGGTTCAAATCCATCGGCGTAATCAAGATCGTGACGGAGATCGCCAGCACGACCATCAGAATGGGGAGGCTGATCAGACCACGACGAGGGCGAACGTAACCGAACGCCAGCGTCATCCCGAACAATGCCGCGACCAGTCCTCCACGCGATCCATTGATCAGCAATCCTGCCATGCACGTGGTCGCCGAAAGAAGCCCGACCATGGATTCTCGATCTGTGATCAACGAGAATAAATCATTGAATTCGAACTCCGGAGTATCCAGTTCGATTTGGTGCAAAGCCATCATCCGCCAGGACAGCAATCCCAGACTAGCAGCCATCCCAAAATTCAACATCAACGCCGCATTGTTCCGATTGACAAATCCTCCGAAAGAGTGCGGTCTCGGTTGGAATATCCAGAGGTCAGCCGTGGGATCGAGTTTTCGGTAAACCCCCAAGATCGCAACGCTGGCTCCCGCAATCGCAACGGCGCTGAGCAGCATCTTCAATCGTGAGCGGGCATGGAAGACGATGGATCCTGCCCAGCACAAAGGTAGCAGCAGTACCAGCACCGCAGCAGCATGTGCGGTGTCGTAGGGCGAGACGGATAGTGAGATCAGGTCAGCCCGATGCGATCCTGGAACCTCGGCACCGGTGCGATATCCATCCAGCCATTCTGTGTAAGCCGCGTACGACCCCGGACTCAGCCACGTCACCACGCTTGCCGGCATCGAGTGACTCTGCACACAAGCCCAACAGGCTAACAGTCCCAACGGCAATAAAATCGCATGCTGGCGAACGCCAGTCGAGGCCGTGTTGTCAGTCAATCCCGGTAACGCCAAAAACGTCGCCAGCAATATTCCGATCGCTGCCAGGTATTGACTCCAGTGATAGATTCCGCCGAAATCGACCGCCAACATGATTGGAATCGCCACCATCAAAACAGCGGAAGTCCATAGGCAAACATTTCGCAGTGAGGAAAACAATGGAACCCTTGGCAAATAGAGGAAATGACATTAGTCGAGCAATTGCTCATTCCCGTATTGGCGTCGTCCTGCCGCCGTGAAAGTCCGTCGGATCCACAGCAGCAGGTTGCCGTTCACGCGATGATCTATCTCCCTTTATCCCAAAGTTTGCTTCATAAAGCGACCCACGCTTGCGCGGGAATCGCAACTTCGATGGTTGGTATGTGCTTTAAGTGCGATCGCGATCAGGTGGGGCCTGCTCATCGCATTTTTTGCACTGCAGCAGTTGTCCGATCATCGATTGACGACCCTCAAGAGTAGTCACCCAAGGGCGACTCATCCAAGGCGGATTGTGGCGCACATGCTGGTTGTGCCCGCAAGCGAGTTCAGCAACCCAATGTTGTTCGTCGTCGCAATGGTATCCCGAGATGGGTTGGTCCATAAAAATCGAATGCTCTCCTGAAATGGGACGCGCCGTCGTTGTGGATGAGTTAGCAGTTTAAATCATTGAGGACCGGCTGGTGCAATCGCGGAACCATCATCCTGCGGGCCCACGCGGACGCTCCCATGCATCACCCACAAACCAAACCCGTGCCTGCGGTCCGCGTTGGCGGTGCTGTACGGGGTGAGTATGTCGCGTTTCAACCAATACTTTCTAGGTGTTCAACCAGGAGTCAACTTCCGCTCGGTCGCAACATGCACCTTGACGTGCAGGACAGAACGTGTACCTTTGTGTGCAGATATGCGGTTTCACTACATTTCAGGTACAAGGACACTGGACGCAATGCTGAGCGAAAAAACTATCCAAATTGTTAAGGAAATCACCCCGGTAGTGGCCGCGAACGCGGAGGCCATCACGACGCGGTTTTATCTGCGGATGTTTGAAGGCGACCCCGACGTGCAGTCATTCTTCAATCAAGCCCACCAACACTCCGGTGGGCAGCAGAAGGCATTGGCCGGTGCAATTTGTGCTTACTTTACCCATATCGACAATCCTGCCGTGCTGATGCCAGCGGTGGAGTTGATCGCGCAGAAGCATTGCTCGCTCGGCATCAAGCCAGAGCATTACCCGATCGTGGGCAAGCACCTACTGGCGGCGATCAAGGACGTGATGGGCGATGCAGCGACCGATGAGATTATCGCAGCAGTCGCGGAGGCCTATGGTTTTCTGGCCGATATTTTTATTGGGCGAGAGGGTTCGATCTACGAAGAACAAGAATCCGCCCCTGGAGGCTGGAATGGCTACCGCACCTTCGTGGTCGATCGCAAGATTCCCGAGAGCGATGTTGTGACTTCGTTCTATTTGCGTCCTGAGGACCAAGGGCCACTGCCACCCTTTCGACCGGGGCAATACATTACGGTTCACATCGACCATCCTGTCACACCCACGTCTCCTCGCAACTACAGCCTGTCGGATCGGCCAGGCGTCGATCACTTTCGGATCAGTGTCAAACGTGAAACGAGGCTACATCCTGAGGCGCCCGATGGTTTAATTTCCAGTCATCTGCATGATGAGGTTGAAGAAGGTCATCGACTGAAAGTCGGGCCACCTTGCGGCGAATTTACTGTGGATCTGGAGAAATCCAATGGACGCCCCATCGTGCTACTCGCCGGAGGAATTGGAGTAACACCGCTGCTGTCGATGGCCAAGTCGATTGTGCACGCCCATCCAGATTCTCCGGTGTACTTCCTCCAAGCTGCTCGCAATAGCACTGTGCATGCCTTTGCCGACGAGATCAAGAGCTTGCAGTCACTCAGTTCGAACATGCACACTAAGGTGCTCTACGACGCGCCCCTCGACGGTGATCTGGAGAATGGCCGATGCGACGGGACTGGTTTTGTCACCACGGACCTGCTGCGTCAATGGACGCCCTACGCTGAGGCGGAGTTTTATTTCTGTGGACCCAAACCGTTCATGCAGAACATCCATGCTTGCTTACGCGAACTCGGGGTCGACGAGCATCGCGTTCGTTACGAGTTCTTCGGACCGAAAGAAGAACTATCGTGTCCTGTTTGAGTTCGCGGCGGCGACATCAGAATCGCTATACTTCGGTTCGCTTGCTACAGAATTACCTAGCCCGGTGTCGCAATTGAGCTTCAAACATCTCGCGCCGACTACCCGAGTGACGTAGACTGCCAGGGGGTACCGGTGCTGCAACAGGCCTCAATTTTCGAGTGACCTAATATTAACGGTAAGGGAGCACGAGTTGAGGAAACGAGAAATCGACCAAAAGGCGGCAATCATGATCGTCATTGAACACTTCGGAGACGTTTTGCCTGGCACCAAATGTTCCGCGGTGTTCTTTGACGAGGAGAAGATTCGCCGGGAGAGAGAGTTTTATTCAAAGCTTTACAGCGAAAACGGTGTCCACGATCTCGATGTCCTTCGATCAATGGTAGCCGCCAATGTGCCTGCTGATCCTTACTGGTTAGTGTCTCTGAAATCGGGTGGTGGCGCCCTCGGAGAAGTCACTCGCCTCCACCGCGTGGACGATCGCACCGGTAAGGTGCTGGCCGATGACTTGTCCAGGCCAAGACGAAACGATTTCTGACTGGTGGTGGTTTGCGGGCATCTTCCCGTAGGCCCGTTCGATGCCCACTTGGCGCAGCGGTTCCAGTCTTCCGAGTACCTCGTTCTCGGTTGCCAACCCATGGTGTCCCATGAATCGGTAAACGGTTGGTCCAGCTCCGCCCGTGCCGCCGACCGAGTGCCTGGCCCACGTTAGACTTTGGCGGAAGTATCAGAGTGCAGTTACAACACATACGGCCACCAACGGACGGAAGTGTGGACGGACTTCGCCAAGCTAATTCTCGACGCCGCTTACGAAGCCACGCTGCTCGCCGCAGTCCTCAATGCATCCCGCACCGGCGTCAACGTTATCTACCTCACCATGCTCGGCGGCGGTGTGTTCGGCAATGAGGATGCTTGGATCCTCCAATGGCTCGCTTAAAAAGAAAGTTGTGGTGGAGTTCACTGGTGATCGTTGCGACGCTGTTCAGCGGCTTGATAGAGCTTTGCTAATTGGATCATCACCGGTTCGAGTTTGGCTCGGTAGGCGGCGGCGTCGAGAGTGAGTTTTTGTTGACGTAGCTGCTCAAGTTGAGCCTCCAGGTCGTCGCGCTGCGCTAATTCGGACTGGGTAAAGGGGAGTCTGGTGTTGGAGGGGGCAAGGGTTTGGCGAGATGCGGCGCGGCCATCCAGAGGTGTATTGTCTTTGGCTTTGGCGATGGGGCGGGTGCCGCGGAACATCGTAGCGGGCGTGCCACGGGCGTCGGCGTTGTCATCGATCAGGGCGTGTTCAGTGCTGATTCGGCCAGCGGTTTTATAGAACTGTTGGGTTTCGGCACTCGCTCTTAGAAACGCTTCTTGGATTGATACCTCGTCGTCATGGTCCAAGTCGGAGTCTGGTGAAGCAATCGCTTTGGCAATGAATTCGCCGAAGCGAGCAAAGTTCTGCTCGGTGCCGCTCTTGGTCGCGGTGACGATGATCCGGTTCGGACCTGAAAGTTGATTGATAAACGGACCACTGGACGACGCGCAGTTGATAATGACCACGGGGCGTTGGGCGTCTTGCAGCCACAAGGCAAAATCAGCGGCGGACACATCGGGGCCGCGGAGGTTGAACTTGGCAGTGTTCTGCGAGAACGTTCCGTGACCGATGAGTACTACCCAGAGGGGTTGATCCGATTGAGTGGACGCGGTTTTCATCGTTTCATGCAATAAAGTTCGGTCGTCCGAATCATCAAAACCGGATTCACCGATCGTGATTGTCGATGCGGCCGCGTTCTCGGATACTTCACGCCAGGTGGCGGCCCAATCGGAAAATTGTTCGCCGTATTCAGGCGTGCCGGATGCGCCCACGACGATGACCATGTCGGCTTGGGGTACGGCTGGCGTTTGTTCCGTTTCAGCGGCATCAGCTCGGTAAGTAAATGTGAGTAGGCAGAACGTAGTGAGCAGCGTGAGGCTGTGTATGGAGATGGCACGGCGCATGGCGGGGTGGTGGGCGGCGGGTTTGGTATGCATGAATCGAGTGTCCAAGTATTAGTCGATCATGGGCGTCGAGGAGTGAATAATTGCAACGCTGATGAAGGAAATATGATGGGTATCAATCAACTAGCCGGTTAACGGCCGCCTCAGGTTTTTTCCTCGGGACGAGAAGTATCCACAGGACTGGAGGTAAAACCTGCCGACTCTTTCGACGTGCCGTGGGTTTGTGGGAAGATTGCGGTATTTCGACCCTGATTGGCTGGGCGGGTGAAGTACGGAGATCATGCCAATCCCTTCCATCGCCGGAGGCCCCATTCGCAGCACAAGCACAGCATCGCGACTAGCATGACCCAAGGGTGGTGCCATATGGGGTAGACGATGGCCTCGGTTACAGGGACTTTTTTCTCGGGTAGCTCGCTGGCGAACTGGTCCAGACGGTCATCGCGTATGATTTCCCCACCGGATTGGCTCGTTATCCTCTCCAGCAATTCGCGATTGAGCTGCAAGTCGCGGAATTCGGCCGCATTGGACTGAGCCGTCCAACCTGCAGTTGCGGAGCCGATGGGGCTCCCATCCGCAGCTTTCAGATTTGCGACGACGCGATAACCGCCTGGTTCGCGCGACCAATACGTCGCGGTGTATTCACCAGCCGCCGAGTCGTTGGCTCGCGCTGCGATCTTGAATGGATCGCCATTAAGGGGCGTGATCTCTAGCTCCACCGTCGCATTGTCTAGCGGGAGATAGTGTTCGTCGCGGGCGGTGGCAATGATCCTCACCGGCTGACTGGGGTCGCGGCTTGCCTCAATGCGGACTTCTGCACGCTTAGGAACTTCATTGACGAGCCAGTGCGTGATCTGTCGCCAGGCTTGCGCGGGGTCATCGCGGTCGCGAGCTTCGCGGTGCATTGACCATCGCCACAGGTCCGCAACGGGAATGGCGGCAGCGCGACCTTTCCCGAAACGGTGAGCGACTAGGGCTGGAGCCGATTGCCCGTCGGTGGATTCGACTGTCGCGAGTGCGGAGGCGCCGGGCTTCACGTCCCCGACCAAATTAAGTGTCGTAAATGGCGGCATCGCTTCGATCCGTTGTCGCTCGGCGGACTCGTTGTCACGAAGGCGAACCCACGGTTGCAACATGCCTTCACGCGTGAAGGCGAGCCGAAAGGCGCCCGAGCGTCCACGCGTCGTACCGCGGGCAGCGTAGACCGGTGACAACTCGCCCAATGGCGTGTCACCGAATCGCTTGTCAGCAAACATCTCTTGTCCGCCCAACATCAACAGCCCGCCACCTCGAGTCGCAACGAATTGACGCAGCAGCAACATCTGATCTTGCGTGAAGAATTCCGGGTCGATGTCGTCCAAGATCACACCGTGATAGGCGAATAACTCTTCTGCGGACTCAGGAAACCCATCGCTGAGTTCCTCGGATTCGTTGACGCCCAATCGCAAGATGACCGGTTCGTCGTACTGAGCCGCAGCGTCTTCGGCGTCGGAGCCCAGGCCCGCAAACAGTGGATTGGTTTCGTTCACGCCACGATCGCGAAAGCTAAATTTGGCTTCCCTGTTCGCAATCCGTAGTAAACCAACGAGCTGGACCTCAGCGTCTTCTTGGAGAGCGCGGCGGATGAATTTGAACTCCCAATTGGGACGGCCGGCAACATACAGGACGCGGTAGGGGCCTGATGCGCGATTCACGGCTACAATTTGCCGGTTGTTAACAAGCGTTGCCTCATCAGAGTCGATCGCTGAGAGTTGGGCAGGGACGCGTTTGTCCGGCTGAGTTCCGTCCTCACGCGGCAGCTCGGCGTCCACCGCAGATTCTGGATTGCCCGACGGAGGGGAAATGGGCTGCTCAAGCGTTCCTCGATCCGACTCGCGAAAAACGTTGACCGTAAAAAACTGCAGTCCGCTCGACTCGGGGCGAAACCGGAAGCGGACTTCCTGCGTTTCGACCTCGGTCGTCGTAGTGACAGTCTGTTCTTCAATCACTTTGTTCGTCGTAGCGTCCCGGAGCTGGACGATGGCTTCGCTTGCACCAAACGCTGAGGCATCAACGTCAACTCGCACTGTCAGCGGGGCCGATTCAAAATCGGTCTGCGCGGCACTGACGTTCGCGATCCGCAAGTCGCGTACTTCCTCGTCCTGCTTGGGAAGCACGGCGTAGATTGGGAACCCCAGTTGACTCCAGTCAAAGTCAGGCGGTGGAGCATCCGTCATGTTCCCATCGGTGAACAGCAGCACGCCGCCGACCGGCCGATCCGCAAACCGTTCGGACAGGTTATTGAGACTGCCGAAAAGCGACGACACATAGCCATCGGCCGCCAATTCGGAGGGGTGATCGATCGCCTCCAACCGGGCGTCGAAAGCGTACGTGCGGACATCGAACGTCTGCGCAAGCCGGACCCGCCACGGAGCATCATCGTGGAGCAAGTCTGCCACCTTCTCGCTACGTGTTTGATTGCTGCCGGTTGGTTTCAGCCGCATGCTTTGGCTATTGTCAACCAGAACTGGTAGGACATTGGCGTGCGGTCGCGGCCGTGTGCCGCTACGCAGCGGCTGTAGCAAACACACCGCCAACAAAATGACTGCCGCCAGCTTGAGCAACCCGGCGACTACACGAATGGATGCCGTGGTATTCCGGTGAGCGTAATTCCAGAGGATCAACGACGCGAGCACCGCGACAATCGCGGCTGCCGGGACAGCCCACCCTGGTGCCCCCCATAGCAGTTGGCCCGGTTCGGCTTCCGCAGTGGCAGCCAGGGCAGTCGTGACCCAAGTCGAGAACGGCACGGCCATTAGTTCCCGCTCCCCAGGCTCTCGTAGTACTGCCGCACCGCTTCGGTAAACTCGGCGGGCACGGGATCCCGATCAATCGGGACTGGCGCGTGTTTCTCTGCCGAACGCCGGACCAATTCCTCGGCGACATCTCGCTTCAGTTCCCGCAGCGGTTCAGCAATCATTTTCTCGACGGTGGACCACTGCGGCTCTTGGGAATGTCGACGAAAATCGAGACGAACCTCTCGCGCTCGATCACGAATGCGAGCCGCCTGCGAACGGAGCTCTGGATCATCAACCATCTCCTCGACGTCCCGTAAGCGATCAGACCAGTCTTGGAATCCATCTCCCGTTAGCGGCGACCCGCCCGGCGTGTTGGCTGCGTACTGGCTCAACGCTCCACCTTCGCCACGACCTTCGGAGTTAGGGCGTGCCTCGTTTTCTCCCTGGGATCGATTTTCACTGCCCCCACCATTTCCGCGCTGCGCCGCCGGCGATGTTTCGGCGGGGTCGCCAGGCGTCTGACCGCTTCCTTGCCCTTGCTCTTGCCCTCGAGCTTGACCCGGTGGTTGGTTATCGCCTGGCGGTTGTCGCTCACCGCTGTCCGAGGCTTCACCTGGCTGAGGCTGTTGCCCCGCAGTGGCCTGACGCTGTCCAGCCTCGCTGGGTTGGCCCGACGGCTCACCCCCTGGCTGCGTCGCCCCGTCGTCGCTGGGTTGTCCGTTCTGTTGGTCTTGCTGCTGCGCGTCGGTTGGACCGGAGCGGTCAGGGGTGGATTGATCGATTTCTTCATCCAGACTCTCTGACAACCGCTCCAACTCCCCGAGTGCCCGTTGGAGGGCCTCGGTTTCATCTCCCAGCACGGACTCGGCGGCATCTTCGAGATCCTTCCGCAGCTCCTCAATGCCCTCGCCCGCTTCACGCTGAAATTCACGAGCTTGAGGGTCGAAACCGCGGTCCAGCAATTCCGAAGTTCCCTGCAATCGCTCTTCAATTTGTCGCTGCTTGGTTCTGCGGTAAGAATCGTAGAGTTTTTGGGCGAGCAGCGGCTCCGCCAATTCGGCCTCCTCGACCGTCTCCTGCATTTGCTGAAGCAATTCGCCGAGGCGTTCCTCTTGGTCCTCCAGTGTATCGAGAATTTGCTCACGTATATCTCCGCTGCGGAGTCCCGGCTGATCGTTTTGATCGACCTCCTGCATTTGCTCGGCGAGTTGTTCTTGTTGTTGACTCAACTCCTGAGCTTCGTTTCGCATTTCGCGAACAGAATCATTGAATTCGCCTGCGGCGCGCTGTCGAAACTCATCCCGCATCTCCTCGAACTCACGCTCGGCGCGTTTGCCAGAGGTCAGGGCTTCGGCAGCGTCTGATTGCTGCAACGCCTCGGCCGCTTGACGAACATTTTCCCGTGTCTGCTCTAACTTTTCAGATGCTTCCTGCATGGTCTCTTGGTTTTCGGGCTGCTGCATTCGTTCGGCTAGTTCATCAGTTTCCCGCAAAAGATCTTGCTGTTGCTCGCGGAGACGTTTCAGTTGACGCTCGACTTCCTCCCGCTCTTGCTCGGTATCGGCCTGCTCCAGTGCCGACTGTAGCTGGGCGAGTTGCTTATTCAGGTCCTCCTGGCGGCGGGCCAGTTCGCGAAGCCGATTGAGTACTTGACGGACTTCCCGCTGTTCCTCTTGAACTTGCGTCTCCTGCGCTTGCTGCTGTGTTTCGTAGCGATTCTCGTCCTGTTCTAGCTCCAGCTCATCGAGTTGTTGCTGGCGTTGCTGGGCGGACGAACTCGAACTGCTTTGTTGTTGCTGTTGCTGAGACTGGACGACTTCAAACTCGCGAGAACGAAGATTCAGCAGCGCCCCGTAGGCGGCTTGCTCGGCCACCATTGCCGGAGCGAGCGGCTCCGGAACGTCGTCGGCTTCTGCCGCGGTGAGCTTGGCCATCGCAGTCTGCATGTGCTTTCGCACGAGGTCTACGAACCCTTCCGATTGTGGATCTTGAATGGTTTCGGCCAAGTCCTCCAGCATCTCGATCGCTTGCGCCTGCGATTCCATGAGGAGCAGGACGTCACTGCTAAAGTCCTTTGTGGGCGGGTTATTACCTTCACGCCGAACGACCGTCCAGGTGGCATTGATGATCTCCTTTTGCAGTTCAGCCAATTCCTGGGCCTGCTCAGCGTTCTGACTTGACTGACTGGCCTGTTGTGATTGAGGGGACTGACCGCCTGGCGGTGGCTCACCCTCACGATAGATTTCTTCGAAGGGGCGTACTTCGGCAAAATAGAGATCAGACTGAGTGCGGCGCGGCTGACCGTCAGGACCGATGTCGTCTGCCCAAAAGTGGTAGGACAAGAGTTGATCGGGCTCAGCGCCGAGCCTCTCGAATTCGACTAGATGATCGACTTGTTTCTTTTCACCTCGACCGATTGATTCTGCCAGAGTAACGTCTTGCGGAGGTTGATCGGCGAACAGATAGGTCAGGCCGATCTGTGTGACGCCAAAGTCGTCTCGAACTTCCGCCGCGATCGGCAGTTCCTCAAGCGGCGAGACGCTCACGTCCCGCGCGACCGCGAGCTTTAAGTCAGGCGGCCGATTGGCCAGGACCCGAGCGATGAGTTCGGGTGGATGCTTATTCTCACGTCCCTCGTTGTCGATTAACTTAACTGTGAAACGCTCTGTCTCCTGAAGGTCGATCTCTGCGGACAGTGCGCCGGGGTTATCTGCGTCGCTGTGTAGGGTAATCCGCTCGCCGTCCTTCGCGACCAGCTCACCGCGGGATTCAGGTTTGTTGACGAAACAGATCCATTTGACACGAGTGCCTTCGACAGCCGAAACGCGGACGGTATCTTCGACTCGCTTGTCAGCCAATCCGGTATATTCGGGGTAGTCGAGATAAGCGTCACTGCGCACGACCGCAGGAAACTCGAACACGTCGACTTGATACCGTTCACTCTGCCAATCAACGCCCTCGATTTGATAGGTGAGCTCCTGATCAACTGAGGCCAGAAAACCGCCCACAACGGGATCGGCCAAGTTCCGTTTCATGGCAATGCGTCGCTCGCTGCCGTCTGCTGCAGTGCAGATTAATTCGGCTTCACTCGGAACTGTGTCGGTTTTCAACCCGCTGAACCGTGCCGTGATGACCAGGCTGCTGCCACGCTCGACTTCAGTGTTTCCTGGTTCAACGACGACCTTCCATACCGGCTCAATTCGTGAGGCAACGGCTTGAGATTGCTGAGCGGGATGCGACGTCATGAGCAAGCCCAGCACGACGGCCCAGATTCCCGTTGCGCCAATTCCTAGTATCCGACTCCATTTCAAGCGTCGTTCCGGGACGACATCGCCCCAAGCGTGACTGCGCGCATGATCACGCACCTCCTTGAACACACGCTGCTGCAAGTAACCCAGTGGTTGCTGTTTGTCTTCAGTCTGGCTCAAGGCCGTGAGCAGCCGCTGATCCAAATCGGGGTAGCGGCTTTCGATTTGCGAAGCAACTTGACGCGGATTGCGGTAGCTCGAGCGTGCCAATAGAGCAACAATGATGAACAGAATTCCTGTGCCGATCAGCAGTCCAAGAGCCAATTCGGTTCCGCTACGTTGGTGCGACTCAGCGTAGCTCAACAGCGCGATACCGATCAGTGCGCCCGTGAATGCTACGATTGCCCCAAGTTGCCAGCGGCGAACGGCGCGTAGGCGTCGTGTCACGGCATTGATTCGGTTGAGCAGCTTATCGTGCATCGTTAAACCTCGCAGCAATCGGCGTAGGGTAGTGGGCCGGCCGCGATTTGCTGAGCAGACCGCCAAGTAACGTTTCTAATCCGAGGAGTGCCAAGGCAGCCACCAGTAACCATTGCCACAATCGTTGCCGCCCCTCCAGTTCAAGGTCACGAAGTTGACGCTCGCTGGCTAACTCGACTGCAGTTGACGGGGTAGACCCTAATTTGATGCCGAAACGCTCCAAGGCATCCGCTCCGATCGTGTCAGTCAGACTCTCGGCGCTCTCAATATTGACTGCCATGCTGCGCGTCGAGTCGCCATCGCGGATCGAGTAAATCCCAGGCTGATCGAAGGTGCTGAAATCAGACGGATTTTGGATGGCGACCATCTGTCCATCCGGCAGTGTGATCTCTGCGGTCGGCGAGGGCTCCAGAGAAAGCTGATCACCCACCGAGAATAGATTGCCACTGTTTGGAAATCCCTTACTGGCGTCGAATAGTCCAAAGATCAACGGAATGAACTTGGTCGACAACGCCAGTTGGCTCGCTTCCGGTTGCCAGCCTGCGGCCAACACCCACATCGTGCCGTCACCGATGGACTGTTCAACCAAGGCGGGATCTCCATCGTCAAATTGAGCCAGGATATTCCACTTTTCCGGAAGTTGCGTGAGTGTCCGATGGGACCAGAAGCGAATCTTCGTGAAATCGTTAAACTGGGGATCTGACATGCTCGCGAACAGGGGATGACGAAAGTTGATTCGTGAAAGCATCACATAATCACTTACCGAAGCTTCATTAATCAGCAATTCATCCACTCCCGCGATTGATCGGAGGGAGACCGTCGACGCCTCGTGCATGTCTTCCCTGGCGAGGACGTACAACAGTTGCCCTCCCGAACGGACGTACTCGCGCAACAACCCTGCTGTATCCGTGGAACAGGGCTCGGTCACCACCACTAACGGTACGTCCTTCGAATCAGGGACTTTCTTCAGGTCATCCGGCGACATCGACTCGATGGACACTGTTCTGCGGCTCGTGTTGAGAGGCACGCGCTGCAGGTAATAGAGCAGGCTACTGCGTGGATTCGGCGTCATCGAACTAGGACGGCCGTCCGAACCGCTGACAGTGTCCGGCTTGCCAGCGTTTGAGGGATCAGCACCCAGATACAGGAGTGACAATGATTCCGGCTGCGGACTGACGATGTACCAAGTGTTGTCGAAGTCGTGGTCGTCGCCTTCCAGCTTCAATGCGGTGGCACCCGGGGCCGGCTCCGGCATCCGCATCACCCGAGACTCACCTGGGGGTACCTGGATCGGCATTCCCGAATCCTCAAGTTCCACGCCCCCCGAATTGGCCCAGCTGACACGAAACGACGATTGATCGGCGCTGGCAGAATTGGACACGCGAATACGAACTCCATCCTTCGTCTCCGGCGCACTGTCTGGCATCGTCAGTACCTGGGCCGATGCGTTGGTTCGCCGATCTGAAAACACTCGGCGAATGTCGAGGCTCAGCTGGTCGGGCCAAGCGAAAACCTGCAGGCTTTCGATATTGCTACCGACCTGCATATCGGTGACGACGATCAGCGTCGCCGGCCCGCTGCGGTGGGAGGATTCGCTGGTTGAGAGTTCCGAAGTATTCTCGCTCAGTAGTTCGCGGTCAGCGGGTTCGTAAGTCACCGCCAAGTCGGCTGCAAACGCAATTGCACGGCCTAGGTCGGTACTGGCCCAGGTGGGGGCGCTCTCAACGAGCGCTGCATTGACCGATGATCGCATCTGAGCGGGCGTCAGGCGACTGGTTTGATCGAATTGCAACAGCGTTGTGGGTTCGTTGTCAAAGGCGACCAAGGCAATCTCGTCACCGGGGCGGAGGTCGGACAAGACTTCGTCGACTTGCGTCTTGGCTTGATCCCAGAGACCTGCACGCTGCATGCTGGCGCTCCGATCCACGGCGATCACCATCCGCCGTCCTGGCAAATCTGAATCGGCGGTTGTTGCACTGCGCAAGTACGGCCGGGCAAAGGCAGCCGCCATGAGTAACAAAGCCAGTGCGCGGATCAAGAGCAGTGGCCAGTTATCCAAGCGGCTCCGCCGCGTTAATTTCGGCGGGGTAGGGCGCAAAAACATCAGCGAGCTGAACTTGACTTCGCCGCGCGGTCGGCGGCGGATCATGTGGAATAGGATCGGCAAGCCGATTGCGAGTGCGCCTGCGAAGTAGAGCGGTGCGAGCAGGCTCACGTGGCACCTCCAGATCGATGGGCGCTGGCCAGCATCCCACCCCGCGCCGTCCGGGCGCTGCGACGTTGCTGCGAATTGACCAGATGAAAAAGTACCTGCTCCATAGGCTGGTCAGTTGTGATGGGGAAATAGTCGACGCCCAGTGCATCACAGATCGCCTGGATCTGCCGTCCGTGCTCGTCAAAGCGTTTCACGTAGTCGCCTCTGGCCGCCTCGGGATCAATGTAAATCTCTTTGCCAGTCTCTAGGTCGACAATCATGCTGGGTGAGTCGAGTTGCAGTTGCGTTTCAGCGGGATCGTTGACCCGCAAGATCATCACCTCGTGCCCGCGTGATCTCAGATAGGCTAGGTTCGTCCGCAGCGACTCTGGCGGAGCGAGCAAGTCCGAGACGAGGATCACCAGGCCACGCCGGCGAATCAACGATGCAATTTGCCGCAATGGTCCATCCAGGTCCGTCCCGCTGCCGCGAGTCTCACGCGAAAGTGCAACAAATAGCTGACGCAGATGACCCGGCCGATTTCTGGCGCTGATGAAGTCGCCGATCGTTTCATCAAAAGTCATCAGTCCAACGCTGTCTCGCTGCAGAGTGAGGTAGTAAGCGAGCGTTGCGACCATCGTTCGCGCATATTCGATTTTGGAGTAATCGAGCGAGCTGAAACCCATCGATTGACTTTGGTCGAGAACCAGATAGCAGCGACGATTTGTTTCATCCTCGAACTTCTTGATGAAATAACGGTCGCTACGGGCAAACAGCTTCCAGTCGAGCCCGCGGAGATCGTCGCCAACGCTATAGGGGCGGTACTCGCTAAATTCAACTGAATAGCCGTGGAAAGGACTGCGGTGCAGACCGTTGTAGAATCCTTCCACGACCGCCTTGGCGCGGAGCTGTAGGTCTTTGATGCGCATCACCGCGAGCGGATCGATCTGGGTGGCACCATTGGTGCCATTGGCACCTCGATCCGCTGATCGCTTACTGTTCGCTTGCTTGTTCGCAACGCGACTGTTCTCGTTGCTTGGCTGACCGATAGTTGGGCTTGCGCTGGCCATGAGAATCCGATCAGGAAGCCGAGGTCGAAACATTCGATAACAATTGGTCGATCACATTTTCGATCGTGATACCTTCAGCTTCCGCCTTGTAGCTGAGTAGCACGCGGTGCCTCAGCGTGGGGTGGGCGAGCGCCCGAATGTCATCCATGCTCACATGTGCTTTGCCATTGAGGAGAGCACGAGCCTTTGCGCCTAACACCAGAGTTTGAGCAGCTCGTGTTCCCGCGCCCCAACTCACCCAGTTGTCGATGAAGTCGGGTGTGCCTTCACGTCCTGGCCGAGTGGACGCTGACAAGCGAACAGCGTACGCACCGACCTCATTTGCAATCGGCACCTTACGGACAGCCTCGTGGAATCGGATCACGTCCTCACCCGTGAACAAGGGCTCAATCGCCTCGGGCCGCGACGAAGTCGTCCGTAGTACGACCGCAAGCTCATCCTCTTTGGGCAAGTAGTCGATCATCACGTTGAACATGAAACGATCAAGTTGAGCCTCCGGGAGCGGGTACGTTCCCTCCATCTCGATTGGATTCTGTGTGGCTAATACGAAAAACGGCTCCTCCAGTTTATGTCGCCTTCCGGTCGCGGTGACTTGGTGCTCCTGCATCGCCTCAAGCAACGCGGCTTGAGTTTTCGGCGGCGTACGATTGATCTCGTCAGCGAGAATCACGTTGGCGAAAATAGGACCTTTGACGAACTGCAACTGGCGGCGTCCATCCTCGGACTGCTCAAGAATCTCCGTGCCCGTAATGTCAGCCGGCATCAAGTCAGGAGTAAACTGGATGCGTTGGAAATGAAGGTGAAATACTCTCGCCACGCTGCTGACCAATAGTGTTTTGGCGAGTCCCGGAGCGCCGGTGATCAGGCAATGACCACCTGCAAACAAACAGATCAACAGCTGTTCAATGACATCCTGTTGACCGACGATCACTTTGGATAGTTCACGGCTAATCTGCTCTCGTCCCGTGCGGATTTGCTCCACAACACGGGCTTCCTCTTCGAGGGACATGGTTTCCACGGTCATCGGCAAAAGAACTTTTAATCGAGGTTTCGGGGGCGTCTCAAGTTTCGCGGCGATCCATACGAGATAACATTGGTGGCGGCTAGCACCGGCGTTTCAGCAGTCGTGGATCGTTCGGACTCGTCCGAGTGGGAATCAGTCGGTGGCCGCTAGCCGCGTTCTACTGGACGCTTAGAACTGCGGCTATCTTGACGAAGGTGAAGCATCGCACGTTGGTATGTTAGTGAGTGTTCCTCGCTGCTGGCGATAGGAAACCGGGGCTAGCGCTGACCGGTTGATTCAAGGTGCAACAAGTTTGTGATGTTTGTCAATGCGTCATGGCATAAGTCACAATATTGATTCCCATGGGATAGGCTTTTTTGACAGAGAACTCTTCGAAGTACCACTGGTCCTCGCCTTCACGCTCCCAGCCGTCACCGAGATCGGTGTTGTGACAGATGAAAACCATGATGCGGTCTTCGTCATCATAGATGGCCCGATAGTGCGGAATCGAGTTGTCACTTCCGTCCCACGTTTGCTCCCAGGTGCCGATGCTGCCATCGTAGCCGCGGCGGGCGGCATTGATGGCAGGCACCTGAGGTTTTTCCTTCAAATCGTAAACGCAGTGAAAAATTTCGTGCGACAGTGGCACTTCCTGGGGAGTGCGATCGGGAAAGACTCGTTGCAGTTCCTGTCTCAGGTTGTCGTACTGCGAGTCACCCCAAAAATCATCCACCATCAAGAAGCCACCGTTAAGACAATAGCGGCGTAGGGCTGCAACCTCGGCCTCATTGAACATCAGCGAACCGGGTTCGATAATGTAGATAAACGGATAATCGAACAGCTCTTCATCTGTCAGTTCCAAGACCTTTGGTTCAGGGTTGACTTTCAAAGTCGTTAGCTGCTGCAGACGAAGTGAGAAGTTAAGATCGCTATCGCGGTAGTCGGTGCGCCAGCCGCCACCACCTCGTCCACGTCCCCGGCCGCCGTAGGACTCGTACCTGATGCGTACAAACGTGAATAGGTCACCTTTGAAATCCTCGTCCACTTCCCAGTCCGGGACACCATTGCGTTCGCTGGAGATCCCGTCGCGCCACCATCCGCGCTGCGCTGCGGCAACACCGGAAAGCAACATCGCCAACACCGCAAGGCCAAGCACCAATTTTCGAGATGGAGTACGTGCGATCATGGGCTCTCCTCGCTGGGATCTGGTGCGGTTTGCTCCTCGGCAGCCGAAGACGCAGGTGTTTCCTCAGCTAAATGTAACAACAACCGATGGGCGTCGCGGTAGCGGGGGGCTTCTTCGAGTGCCCGTAGCACGTGCTGTCTGGCTTGATCGGTTGAACCCATCGTCGCCAGAGCCTGGGCGAGGCGAAAGTCGAGAGCAGCAGGATCGACGGGGTCCATGTTGGCGAGCGCGCGCAAGGATCGCACGGTATCCTTAGGCCGATCAAGTTCGTCAGCCGCCCGCGCCAGTTGTTCGTGGCCGGTTGGCAGCAATGGATTGATCGACAAGACGTCTCCGGCGTAGTTGGACAATTGATCCCATTCTTGGTTTTCGACGGCCATCTCCATTAAACGCCGCAATGCCGGTAAAGCATCGCTGGAAAGTGAAACAATTATTTCGAGTGTTTCGCGTTCTTGCTGTGGCTGGTTGGTGGCGTGATAAACGTCAGCCAACATCTCCAACGGGCCACCTCGCTCGGCAGTCACCGCATCTAGCTCCCGCAGGCGTTCGAGGGGAGCCTGCGCCTCTTCCCATTGCTTTGCTGCGAAATATGCTTCGGCGAGACCTCGTAGAGCCCAATAATTATCAGGATGTTGCTCGCTCCATGCTTGCAGCTGATCAAGCGACGCCTGCTCGGGGAGGTCGCCTTTCGACCAGTCGACTTCCGGAGCAAATGCCTCCGCTCTCTGGCGAGCGAAATCAGCAAATTCACTATCTAATTTCCCAAGTGATCCTGCGGAACGAACAAGCGCATCATTGATGGGCAGGCCATCTCCCAGGTCACCGAGTATCTGTTTCAATGCGTCCATCCCGTGACGCTCGATTAAAAATTCGACGACAAGCGATGACTCAAAGTACGCAAATTGCAGATGTGTCGGTGACGGTGGGCTGAGGAATGCGGCGCTCAGGTTGCTCACCCGCGTCAGTTTTTCATCCAGCAGCATTGCACGATACTGCGGCGTCATTGATTCGCCCCAAGACGGATCACGCTGCCGCTCCTCGTAAACAGAAATCCCCTCGCTGAGCCAACGTGGCATTCGATTCTTGGTTTTCTCCAGCGTGACCACGTGGCAGAATTCGTGCCAGAGCACGCTGCGCCAATTGCTAGGTCGTGGCCCCTGTGAGGCTGGGCTGTTTGCGGTAATAACGCGACCAAAGCAAACGCCTAAGAAACCGGCTCCTCCTGGTAATCCAAAGGTGCGAATAGCGAAGTCTTTTTGTTCAGGAAAGATCTCAACAACGATCGGCGCCGTGGGTTCGACGTCGTACTTGGTGCACAGGACGGACTCGGCTTCGGTCAATAACTCCAGCACCGCGTCACCATAGATCTCAGCTTCCTGGCGATCCATCCGTACGTGGATGTCGCCCATTTCCAAAACACTGAACTTTTGCAGCCGATCGTGAAGCGTGATTAGGTTGTGTGCAATGACGTTGTACTCGTCGTCTGCGGCGACTTCATGGGCGAGCTCCCAACCCACATCGTCATAGCCCAGACGGAGCAGGTCTTGGGCTAATTGAAAACTTGCGGTGGTGTAGTTGGGGTCTAGCTCGAGCGCGGCACGTTGATATTCGGAGCCCTCCTTGAAGCGATACTTTTGAGACAGCTTGAGGCCGATCAGGTGATCCACCTGCGGGTTGGCTGCCCACGTGCTCAGAGCCGAGGCGCGCATCAAAGCCTCGATATCCTCGTTACCCGCTAAGTGAGCCAGCACTGCCCGTAACGCCCAGGCTTGTTGCTCGTGGGGATTAATCGCCAGGATCTCTTGCAGGGTAGATTCCGCCGCGTGGTATTGTTCCCGATCAATGGAACGATCAGCAACGAACAACAAGCTCGGTACGTGTCGCGGATTGAGCGTTAAAGCCTGGGAAATCGCTTTGGCCGCCTTTTCGGCATCACTCGATTCCCAAGCCCGAGCCAACAGATAGTGAACGCGTGGGTCGGTCGTCTCGATGCGTTGGGCCTGCTGCAACGTTTCCGCCGCGACTTTGAAATCCCCTTTCTGCAGCGCTAACTCCGCAGTCGCAATGTATGCCTCGACGAAAGTGGGGTCACTATCCCGGGCGCGATCATAAAACAGTTTCAAGATTTGACGAGCGTCTTCGCCACGCTCAGAGAAATAGCGACCGGCGGCGACTAGGTTATCGCGGCTGGCAAAACGGGCGGGAGCGGTTCGCAAGAGTTGGAGGATGCGAGCTTGAGATTCCTCAGCGAGCACAGGCAGGTTGTTAAACCGCATGACCCCCAGTCCCTGCACACGCAGTGACAGGCTGGTCGGATACCTTTGAATAGCATCCTCGTAGGTCTGCAGCGCAGCCGCATACTCTCCGGTGGTCATCTGGCAGTCGATGAGCAATCGCGGCCACCGCTCATTCCATGTTCCACGTTCGACTTCCGCAGCAGCAACTGCCGCAGCGTCCTCGTACTGACCGGCGAGAAACTGCTGCTGGGCGGCCAATAGATCGGCAGCGGAAACGATCGTAGTTGAGATCAGCGAAGGTCCGACAACTGTCGTCATCAACAGCACGATGCCTTGTAAAACGCATCGAGCGTTCGTGCAAATCGAATCTAAACTCGAACCAAGCATGAGTCTTCGGCTCCCCGTGAGAAGTGTTTCTGCCCTCGACATTCTAGCGTTACTCTGAGCTGACAGTTGCCAAACTCAGCGGTGACACCAAAAAATCATCAAATCTATTGCAACGTCTCAATACGATGATGCTTCACGACGCAGCAACGAGTTTGCGACTCACATTCAGCAGGACGTATCCGACTGGCCGCCGAAGACGGCTTCGTTGAAAAGATAGCAAAACTATTGCCACCCCCTCCGCTGGACTATACGATGCATCCGCTTCGAGGAGGCGTCGTGGAGTTTGAGTGTCTATGAGCACGGTTGGCGTGCATGGCTGAAACGATGCGGTGAGTAGAACGGTGATCGAGTGGACTTCCAACACCAAGAGTCAGTTTGATGGCGAATGAGATCTATGCATTGCTTGTCGGTATCAATGACTACCCATCTCACGTCGGTAGGCTCTATGGCTGCGTCAACGATGTCCAGCACTTCAGCGATTACCTGTTGGACAACTATGATCGCAACCGTTTACATATCGAGACATTGCTGGATGCGGACGCGACGCGTGAGAATGTCATCGAACGATTTCGAGCACATCTCGGCAGGGCTGATAAAGATGATGTGTGCGTGTTCCAGTACTGCGGTCACGGTGCTCGTTCGAAGTCGGCGGTTGAGTTTAGGAAGTTTTATCCTGACGGATGGGATGAAGGTCTGGTCTGTTACAACAGTCGAGACCCTGGTTGCACCGATTTGGCGGACAAGGAGTTAGCCGTACTGTTGGCTGAAGTTGCGAAAAATTCGCCTCATCTCGCCGTTATCTTTGATTGCTGCCATTCGGGTTCAGCAACACGCAGCGCGGATGACTTCACGCAGTTCAGGGCACGGCAGACACATGAAATTCCCCACGAGCGGCCGTTGGAGAGCTATCTGGACGGGTTCTACATCGACCTGTTGAACAAAGGAGAATCACTTGAGATTCCTGTGAGCCGCCACATCCTCCTCGCGGCGTGCGAACGTGTACAGAAGGCTTGGGAGGGGAACGATCACAGGGGCGTGTTCACCAGCACGCTGCTCGAAGTGTTGGAGCAGTCGGGAACCCGGATCTCGTACGCTGACCTCTTCGTCCGCTGCCGCGCGATGGTACGCAAACGGGCTGACAATCAGAACCCGCAATTCGAAACCTATAAGAGTTTCAATGCATACGGCGATTTTTTAAGCGGGGTGGCATCGCAAGCTGCTCGTCGGTACAGCGTCTCCTTTGAGAACAACGGCTGGCAGGTCGCTTGTGGGGCCTTGCATGGGCTCGCTAGTGCACCTGAGCAGCATGTTGAACTCGCCCTGTACTCTGAATCAAGTCCAACGCGACTCGCGGGATACGCGACGACGACTCGAGTCGGACCGCAAAAAAGTGACTTGAAGTTGCTGGACCTCGAGGCAGATTCGTCCGCCCGGTACCAGGCAGAGATCACAAGTCTGCCCGTTCCGCCGCTTGCGGTGAACGTCGACGGGGATGCCGCGGGAATCGACGTCCTCCAAGACTCACTCGCCGCATCAGAAAATCGCGCCGATGGGTTTGCTTTGCTGCATTCCATACCCGCACGAGGACGTTACCTGCTGGTCGCAGACGATGGACGCTACTTGCTGAAGCATCGCGAGACGGGCGAGTTAATCCAAGGAGCCATTGGTTACACGCAGCAAGCGGCCGCGTACATGTTCTCGATTCTCAAACGGATTGCTGCCTGGGAGCGAGCGGTAACGCTCCGGAATGAATCGACGAGGTTAGAGCTGGACGATGTGCCGTTCAAATTTTGCGAGGTTTTCAGCGACACCAAGCAGTACGAATACCCTGGCGCGGAGATCACCATCGGTATTGATTCGCAGGATGGCGATTGGAAGGTCGTTCGCGGTACCCTGAAGGCGGAGAATCGTTCGTCTCAACCGTTGCACATGCTGCTGACCCACTTCTCGGAGGACTACGGCATCCAGGTCTTGTATAACGAACGGATCGAGCCCACGGATGCAGAATTTACCATCACGCTCGATGGCAATGCAGTTTTCAACCTGGCGTTAGAGGAATGCGAGGGTGACGATGCGATACACACCTTCAAGATCATCGTCAGCACCGAGAAGGTTGATGATTTTCTCATTGGTCAAGAGCCATTAAAACTTGGCGAGATCGCAGGTGATTCGGCAACCCGCGGGTTGAGTTTTGGCCCGCCGCGAAAGAAGCTTGCTCACAAAAACGAATGGTTCACGAAGGATCTTCGAGTCAGACTGGTGCGTGAAATTGGCCGTGTGAGCGAACAGGAAACAACGCTTGCTAATCGCCAGATCACGATCAAGGGCCATCCATCTTTCCAAGCTGGTGTGAGTCTTCTCACTCCTGAATCGAAGAGCCGTGGTGTCGTTGCAGGAGCGGGTTTCGAACGAGCTCTCGAGCGACAAGGCATGGAGTTGCTCAGTTTCGCCGGAACCCGTGGCGATAGCGATACAGGAAACGTGTTGGAGTTTTCCGACATTCAAAACCCCGAGACGCTCACTCGTTCTCCCTTGGAGATTGAACTGAATGTCGACTTAGCAGATGACGAGTTTATTTTGCCCTTAACTTTCGACGGCGAGCATATCCTGTTGACAGGAGATCCGACGAAGTGCGAAGGCGGACGGACACAGATCCGAATTAGTCATCTGCCGAATATTCCAGACAATCGCCGCAGTCTCGGAGGCGCTCTGAAACTTTATTTTTTCAAAACATACTTGCGACGGAGCAATGTCAACAAAATCTGCTGGGTCGAGTACAAGTCAGATGGCTCAATTGTGAAGCATCAGCGCGGAGTGGCCGCGCGTGTCGCGGCAGCCAAGAACGTCTTGCTGCTAATCCATGGGATCATCGGAGACACCGATGGAATCGCCCAGGGGTTGACCATGGCGCGAGACGCGAATGGAAGGAGCGTCGATGAACAGTTCGATTTGGTGCTCACCTACGATTACGAAAACCTCAGCACGTCCATTGCGGACACCGCTGTCGCGCTCCAACAGCAGCTGGCTGAAGTTGGATTAAGCGAACACGATGATGTACGCCTGACATTGCTTGTGCATTCCATGGGTGGTCTGGTCTCGCGTTGGTTCATCGAGCGCGAGGGAGGCAATGCGGTCGTCGATCATCTCGTGATGTTTGGCACGCCCAACATTGGATCACCTTTCGGTGCGATCGACTCAGCGAGGCAGCTTTGCAGTGTTCTGACAACGTTGGCGATCAACACCTTCCCAGCAATCACGCCCTGGGCTGGAGCGTTGGTCTACCTGTTGAATCGTTCCAAGAACGTGACCCCAACGCTCGAGCAGATGAACGTCACCTCGGAGTTCATTTATGCGCTCAATTCCAGTCTCGATCCTAATGTGCGATACACAATCATTGCCGGCGACATCCGCGACTATTATGAATCCACCGACCAGATTATGGCGAGACTGATTGCCAAGGTCGGTTCTGGAGTCATATTTGATGCACTCTATCGCAATGAGGGACATGACATCGCCGTCGCCTACGATAGCATCCAAGGCGTGCCTGGCAATCGAACGCCAGCACCTCAATTGCAGTTGGCTGTCTGTCATCACCTGAACTATTTCAGTTCCGACGCAGGACTGAAAGCCATGGCGAGCATTCAATGGTAACGCATCAATGGTGGAGCATTCCTTGATATGTCCGACCTTAATCCCAAGCCCGTTGTCTTTCTGGCCTTTGCCAACAACCACCAGGAGCCCGGTGGATATCTGAGACATTTGTCAGAGGAAGCACGGCAGCTGAGAGCAGCTTTGGAGAGGGCCGAACAGGCGGAGCTGTGTGACGTGGTCGTCCGCGCTAACGCGACAGCCAATGACATCTTCAAAGTTTTCCAGAATCCGCGGCTTCGCGACCGAGTTGCGGTGTTTCATTACGGTGGGCATGCCAACGGTTTTCAATTGTTGCTCGAATCCGCTGAGGGCAACGTGGCAGCGGCAGATGCGGGAGGTCTCGCCGCATTTCTAGCGCAGCAAAAGGGATTGCGTTTGGTGTTTCTGAATGGTTGCTCGACACAGCTGCATACCGATGGATTGCTCGATGCGAATATCCCGGCGGTGATCTCGACATCGGAAGCAATCGACGACAGGGTCGCCACCGATTTTGCTTTTCAGTTCTATCAGGGCTTATCAGGAGGAGCGGCGGTTGGCACTGCGTACAAGGAGGCACAATCGTCGGTGCAAACAGCGACAGGTAAAGACATCCGGGCGTTGTATTTCGGGAGTGATTCTCAGAGCGAAGCGACCACGATCCAAGCGACAGATCGTTGGCCTTGGAATCTCTACTTGCGCGAGGGCTCAGAATCGGCTGACCAGTGGAGTCTCCCGCTGGCGGTGAACGATCCGCTGTTCGGTCTGCCCCCGGTACCCAAACAAGACCTTCCTGCCAGCCCCTACCGGCAACTGAATTGGTTCCGACGAGAAGATGCCGAGGTCTTCTTTGGCCGCGGCCGTGAAATTAGGGGGCTCTACGATCGACTGACGGCACCGGGGAACGCGCCAATTGTGCTACTGTTCGGACAGTCGGGAGTTGGGAAGTCGTCATTGTTGGACGCTGGATTGATCCCCCGTCTCGAGTCTCAATACGATGTCGCGTACGAGCGTCGAGCCGACGAAGGTGTACTCGGCTCGCTTCGCCAGGCATTGCAGCTGCCCCCTCAATGCGGGCTGAGTAAGGATGCATGGAGGGCGAGAGAAACGCAGCTTGGCCGGCCGGTTATCGTAATTCTGGATCAAGTGGAAGAACTGTTCACGAGACCAATCGAGGAGCTCCCCGATGAATTGGAGAGGTTCTTGAACTTCCTCAATGACATATTCAGTGACGTGAATCGCCGTCCACAGGGGAAACTCGTGTTGGCCTTTCGCAAGGAATGGTTGGCCGAATTGGAATCGCAGATCGGCAAATACGGACTTTCTTGTTCGCAAGTCTTCCTAGAGCGGTTGGGGCGGCAGGGAATTATGGAAGCGGTGAAAGGGCCAACTTCAACGGTCCGATTGCAGATGCAGTATGGTCTGCAGATTGATCACGATCTTCCAGAAATCATTGCCGACGATCTACTCGAGGATCGTGATTCCTCGGTTGCGCCAACGCTGCAGATTTTGCTGACGAAACTTTGGAGGCAAGCGAAACAGATCAACTCTGGGCATCCACCGATGACCCAAGAACTCTATCAGCAGCTCAGGCGGAATGGAATTCTATTGCGAGATTTTCTGGATCAACAGATTGAGGAGATCCACCGTCGTCGTCCCAACGCAGTGGATTCCGGTTTGCTGTTGGATGTGATTGCCCTCCATACAACGCCTCTCGGCACGGCGGATCAGTGTTCGCTGAAAGAACTACAAGATGCCTACTCGCATGTATCAACAGTGCTGCCGGATTTGCTTCAGCACTGTCAGGACCTCTATGTGCTGAGCATTGCAGACAATTCAGCCAACGCAGGTTCTCAAACGACGAGACTGGCACATGACACCATCGCACCGCTCGTTCGTCAGCGGTTTGAACAGTCTGACAAGCCCGGTCAACGGGCACGGAGGATTCTGGACGCACGCGTGCGGGAATGCACCGACGGTCGGCGGCTCACCCCGTTGGATCTGACTGACTTGAAGACGGTTGAAGACGGCCAGCAGGGAACTCAAAAGTGGAGCTCTCAAGAAGAGCAACTCGTCCGCAGCAGTCGTGCAGTTCGCGCCCGCCGAAGAGTGACGTGGGGCCTTGTCGCTTCCTCCATCGCGATTCTCGCCGGGGTTGCCGGATGGAAGTGGTATGAGGCGGAAACGAATCTGCGGTTTGCACAGTTTAGTGTGAAGGATCATCTCAGTTTGTACTTAGATTGGCCGCGTTGGGCCAGCGAGATTGCGGCGGCCGAAACCGCTCAAGAGGCTCGTGACGCCTACAATGCGCTGGTGGAATCCAACAATCCCGACACTCTTCGCCTGATCACTCCCGCCATCTCTGAAATAGCCCTCCACATCGATGAGCTCATTCAGGCATGGGAGCAATACGACGGGCCGTACGAAGTTTGGCAGGATCAACATCCTGCGGCGCAGTGCAGGCTGAGGGTCCGCGAGTTAGTTCGACGGACCATCGCGGGTTTAGAGCTCACGTTGGCCGCTGACTCGTCCATCGACAACGCGACCAAAGATCTGCGACGTCAAATGGAACGCGATCTCTTCAACAGAGCCCTTACCGATCGAGCACGTCAAGTCACACGAAACATTGCCAGTGCGACGCCCGATCGAGCAGCAATGAGTGTATGGAGGAAAGAGTTTGAAAGGCTGTATTGGGCCGAACTTTGGTGGGTGGAGCTGCAGCACAACGAGCTCATCCGGGAACGCGACACGACCCTTGAAGTCGCCATGTACAAGTACCGCGAGGAGGGACTTCACAGCTGGGATCTTGATAAGTTGACAGCGGATTCGAGGCGCAAACTCAGCGAGCTGGCAGATACCGTGGGCGAGTGTTGCGACGAGCTGCTTACGAGGTCCGCCGCCACGCGGTGACTCCGATTTCTGTATCCAACCGACCATAACGCGAAGGACGACCATTGCAGTGGTTTCGTATGAATGACACAAACCAAAAACCGATCGTCTTTCTCGCCTTCGCGAACGGCTACCAAAGCAATATCAGCACGCTTAGCCAGTTGCCTGACGAGCTGCGGAGAATTCGCCAGGCATTGAGGCAGACTGGATTGTGCGAAGTTGTCGAGCGAGCCAACGCGACCGCCGAGGATATTTTTAGGGTCTTTCAGGATCCTCAATATCGCAATCGCGTTGCAATCTTTCACTACGGCGGACACGCCAACGGCTATCAGCTGCTGTTGGAGTCCGCCGCGGGACGAGCGCTAGCGGCAGATGCGGGCGGATTCGCTGCGTTTCTCGCCCAGCAGCGTGGCCTACAGC
The DNA here is from genome assembly GCF_007860105.1 of Allorhodopirellula heiligendammensis. Classification (NCBI taxonomy): domain Bacteria; kingdom Pseudomonadati; phylum Planctomycetota; class Planctomycetia; order Pirellulales; family Pirellulaceae; genus Allorhodopirellula; species Allorhodopirellula heiligendammensis. The sequence goes on along the minus strand of NZ_SJPU01000004.1, from coordinate 90,373 downwards.
TTGTGTTTCTCAACGGTTGCTCCACTCAGCCACAAACGCAGGATCTGCTCGACGCGAACGTTTCGATGGTGATCTCAACGTCGCGATCGATCGATGACCAGGTAGCCACCGATTTTGCTTGTCAGTTCTACCAAGGATTGGCGGGGAACGCCTCCATTCGTACTGCCTACGAAGAAGCTGCCGCAGCGGTGCAAACCGCGAAAGGTGGCGATCTGCGGTCTCTGTATTTCGGTGAGAACGACGATCAAAAACAGCAGTCGGAGAGAGACCGTTGGCCTTGGAATTTGTATCTGCGTCCGGGCTCGGAGACGGCCGATCAATGGAATCTTCCCGACGCGGCCGATGCTCCGCTCGCAGGTCTACCGTCGCTGCCACATCAGGATTTGCCAGAACAGCCCTACCGGCAACTCGCCTGGTTCGAACGACAGCACGCGGACCTGTTCTTTGGCCGGGGGCATCCGATTCGGGATCTGTACAACCAACTGACCGCTTCTCGCTCCGCTCCGATCGTGCTGTTCTACGGCCAGTCGGGTGTGGGCAAGTCGTCGTTGCTCGATGCCGGCCTTATCCCGCGTTTGGAGCCAAACTATGAAGTCCGGTATTACCGGCGCGATCAACGCCTGGGGCTCTTGGGGACACTGCAACTGGCAATCCAAAATCAGCCTGATGCGTGCGAGATGCCGCTCGAAACTGCCTGGCTCGAACAAGAAAAGCATCTGGATAAGCCATTAATCGTAATTCTCGACCAGGTTGAGGAAGTTTACACACGTCCGCATGCTGAGATGTCGCCTGACGAGGAACTCAACGAGATGCTCGAGGCGTTGAGAGCGACATTCACCGCAGTGGCCACGCGGCCACGGGGCAAATTGATTTTCGGCTTCCGCAAGGAATGGCTCGCTGAGCTGGATGAGAAGTTGAAAGCCTTTCAGCTACCGCGAAAGCTGGTGTTCCTCGAGCCGCTCAGCCGTCGTGGAATTATCGAGGTCGTGCAGGGACCGGCTCGATCGCCGCGACTACGAGACCATTACGGTCTGAAGGTTGACGATGGGCTGGCGGAGATCATTGCTGACGATTTGTTAGAGGACCATGATTCAGCCATCGCGCCAACTTTACAGATCTTGCTAACCAAGATGTGGGAAACGGCCAAGGATGAGAGCTACCAATACCCACGATTCAGCCGAGATTTATATTATCGCCTGAAACGCGACGGCATCTTGCTGCGTGATTTTCTTGACCGGCAGATCGCCCTATTTGGCGAGGAGTTTCCTGAAGACGTGAGCTCGGGCCTGCTATTAGACATGCTGTCGCTGCACACCACGCCGTTGGGCACCGCCGGACAATGCAGTGTTGAGCAATTGCAGGATCAGTATGCTCATCTTGATGCCTTGCTACCGGAGCTGCTTCAGAAATGCCAATCACTGTACTTGCTGACCATCCCCACGGGCAATCAGAAAGAAAGCTCCAAAGCAACGCGGCTCGCGCACGACACGCTAGCTCCGCTCATTCGCGAACGCTTCGACCAATCTGACAAACCGGGCCAACGTGCGCGCCGCATCCTGGACAATCGGTCAGTTGATTGGCGGTCTGTCGATGTGGTTGATGCACCGGAGTGTTCGCAGCACAAGATGGGTCCTGTCCTGGATGACGCTGATCTGACGACGGTAGAGAAGGGACTGCGTGGCACAAGAAATTTGGACAACGTCGAACAGCGAATGCTGAGGCGGAGTCGCGAGGAGCGAACCCGACGGCGTCGAAGCCGTCGGCGACTTGTTGGTGCTTTCGTCGCGATGGCACTGGTTGTACTGGGTTCGCTCGTGTGGGTGGAGGTAGCTCGCGAAAACCTAGCTCGGAAGAATGCCGAGTTGTTGAATCAAACGGCTGTGGCACTCTTGTCACCCATCGGTGATCTGTCGGCCGAGACGACACTTGAGGAGGTCGATTCGTTAACTCAGCTGGAGCGTGCAAGTCTACTCTCGATAGATCGTTCGGACCCGCTGCTACGCGCCGAGGCACTCAAGGTCACGTTGCAGGGAGTACAGGATGATCGGCTCGTCACGAGAATGGAACCGCTGGCAATCGCGATGGTTGGCATTGACCGCGACTCACGTCGCGATGTGATCGACACCTATTTCACCGGCAACGATTTCGGCGATATGAATCAGCGCTTGAAATTAAGTCTGGCCGCGTATTTAGAGCTAGGCTACCCAGCGGACGGTTCTGAACATGGCCTGCACGAACGCGTTCTCATCGAGCTCGCCACACAAATAGTCAACGACTGTCACAGCAAGCATGACGCCCACTTCAACGAGTCAAGACGGGTCTTGTTGAGTTTGTTGTCGAGCAATCCGGATGTAGAAATGAAAATACTATCGAGATTGCAAGAGGAATACTCGAGACTGACCGAGCACAAACCAGTGAGATGGCTCAAGCTACTTAAGGACGTCGCCATGACGCAATCGATTGATGTTGTTATGGCAGAGTGGGAGGCAGCGAGATTGCAGCCAGATATCCATTCCCCGGAAACGGAAATGATCTGCAGGATCGTTGTCAGTGCATTTCCTCCTGCTGCTCTGATCTCGAGCCAACATCACGAGCAACTCAATGAGAGGACGCGGTTCCTCATTGCAAGCGAGACGCAGAAACTCAATCTCACGCCAAATTTGTTTCGCATCTTGGCAGGTCAATTTAAACAGAATCGGATCTTGGGAGACAGCGCCATCGCCACGCGGACTCTATGCAAAGACGAGGCCCAGCGGATATTGGACGGTGCCCGCGCGTCCCCGACCGACTGCGACATTTTAAGCTTCATCGTGCCAGTCTTGGACCCCGAGGATGATGTACGTTTCGATTGTATCCAAGCAATGCTCGCCACCAATGACCGCCCCGTCACCGAGGCCACCCTGCGGCGACTCCTGGGGATTGAGCTTTCCGACGGGCAATGGGCGACGGTCGTTGAGCTCGCTAATGACTGGTTGCTTACTTCAGACACATCCGCCGCTCCTAAGTTCGAGTCGAGCGGAGAATTTTCAACAGCGATGGCGATTGCCCGCGTGATGAAAAGCAGTCCACGTTGTCAGGACCCGAATTGGGAGGGTAATCGATGGTTACGTCAATGCCACGAAGTAGCAGGATCAATGCTGATGACGGGGGCAGCCCAATGGCGGGCCGAACAGTCACAACTCTTTGCTGCCACGTTCACACGCTCAGCGCGGGAATCTGTCAGGGAGGTTCTAAGCCAGGGAGTCCAGAAACTCAATCAGGGCAATCCAATCGCAGCCTGTCACCTGTTTGCTGCGGTCGCCTCACTGGACGATTCGATGAGGGAACCTGAGTTTGGCGAGGTTGAGGCCCCGGCGCAAGCAATCAAGACTTTGGTCGAATCTCCAGAGACGTTTCGCATATTGTGCAATTACGCACCGAAGTTCGCCAATAGCGACTTATTGGCCGAGTCTGGGAAAATGGACTGCATCAACGCGTTTAGGCGTAAATACTCGAAAGGTTTCAATAGTATCCTAACGCCGGAGCAGACTCGCATCCTTGCTGCTGAGTATGTCCTATTGGCGACGTTCGTTGACGGCTCGCATGACCTACTCATCCCGGTAAGGGAACGGCTGCGAAAACAGCTGGAGATAACCGAGTATCCCGAAACATTTGAGATTACTGCGAGAGCGATTTTGGTAGGGGGTACGAGCCTGGATGTCACTGATGTTCTCAAACACCCACTTTGTTTTGGATCGTTTCGTAAGGAAGCGATTGCTCAGCTGCGACGCAAGCTAAAAACCGAGCATGGCTCAGGTTCGGTACGCGACGAACGTGACTCGGTGTGGAATCTAGTTACTGAAGCAACTTCACGGTAGCGACGAAGTTGGGAGCCGCTGGCAACGTACTGATATGAGCGATGTCCGCTGGGCTCAACGCATCGAGATCTACCGTGAATTGCTGACTGTCCTTGCTGCGACGGAGAGTTACCTTGCTCAGCCCCTGCTTGCGTACGAAGTGAGCGAGCACCTGGCGTTCACCATCCGCATGCGTCCAGATTCGGGACCCTGACTGGGCAGTCGGCACGTCGTGCTGAGATTCTGTCCGCTGAGGTTGCAGCGCATCAGATACTTGATGAGATAGCCTATTGAGTTTCTCGGTGGTCGTGGCGCCTTCAACCTCAACTCGCACATCACTACCATCGATGGTGCAGGTCACGGTGTACGTTTCGAGATCGGAAGGATCGTAGGCGGCGACAGTTACCGTATCAAAAGTAAGCTTTTCCTTGGATTTGTCGACTTCACCAACGGTGTGGCTAACAATCTCATTGATTCGATCACGCAATAGTGAAACGTTAATGCCATTCGCACCTTGGTATCCTTCTGCGACTGCGAAACTACTTGCTCCCAGCTTAACATCTTCGTACTCGATGTAGCTTTCGGTACGCACGCGAGTTTCGGGTACCATGATCGCTTCGTTAATCGTCCGGGTGCGCGTTTCGGAGCGATAGCTCGTGGTCGTGACTGGCCTGCCGTTCTCAATTCGCGTTTCCTGATAAGGGACTTCTACGGTGTAGCTCTCTTCTCGTAACTGAGTTTTGGGTACCTGCACGGTGTAGGTAACTTCGCGTGTCTTGACGACAGCCTTCTTTCCAGGAGGCGGTTCGGCGGCTACGAGCGATGGGATGGTCTGGCTGCAAGGTTGACAAAGCGGTGCGGACTGCAAGATGGGAGCGACTGAGTTGAAGGGCTTGCACGGTACCGAACAAGCGCAGGAATGACTCAGCACACCGTGGGGAGAAATCACCTGCTGGCCTGGCAGGATTCCACACCTCTCCCAGGCAACTACTGAACCGGAATTTAGGAGCGATGGGACCACGACGACTGCGGTGAAGACTGATAGTCGCCACATGATGATTCTCCGGGTAAACGCTAGTGTTTCGCCATGATTGGCAGAAGTAACCTTAATCAGATGACGGATACGGAACAAGCAAAAACGGTTGGTCGTTCGCGACAGCAAGCAAATTCCGTTGCGTGGTTTCGAAGGATGCTGAGCGGCATTCATCGAGACATCCACTTCGAGGGAGATTTCGGTTGGATTGCTGAGGCGTTCACGTTGGTGGGCTCGGGCGTGTCTAGAAAATGAGTCACGAAATCGAACGGGTGTCGATCTGTCATGGAAGCTACTCGGTGATCGTGGAACTCGATGGGATTATTGACATCCGAGAGTCTCCAGTACTTCTCAGTCCTACCGATTGTGTAGAATGAACCTCCCGCCTGTGAATGGCTCCTGCCTCACTTCCCACCTAAAACCCGCCTTTCTGGGTAATCTCCCATGCTCAAGCCTGTCTATGGATCGGATCGTCGAGGAGTGCTGCGCGCCGCAGCGGCGGGTGTCTCGTTGTCAATCTATTGGATCCAAGGTCCTTTGACGGGGCCCGGTCAGCATTCAGGGTTTCTGGGTGCGAAACATGAGCCATGACAGTTCAATATCAATCCAAATGACCAAGATTCGCGTCGCGAAGTATTGCCTGCCAGCGTGCAGGAAACTTTGGGAGTTGAATCTTAGTCTGGCACGTTGCGTTCCTGACCCTCGACCGCTCGACTACGAATTCGCACATACGCCCGCATTCTGGCAAGCGAACCGTTTGCCGCCCGGTCGTCCCCACCGTCCATTCCCACCTAGCAAACCATGTCAGATCGAGAAACAAGTACGAGTTCGGGCTGCCGCGAATTCCGCCGAAGCAGTCGCTTGAGTCGCCGCCAAGTTCTACAGGCGGGGTCCCTTTCCGCGTTGGGGCTTGGCTGGGGGGAGCTAGAAACTCGCTTGGCTTTGGCACAATCAAGCAGCCAGAACCTGCCTCAGAAACGTGCCAAGGCTTGCATCTTTCTATTTATGTGGGGTGGGCCAAGCCAGCTCGACACATTCGACTTGAAGCCCAACGCTCCGGCGGAGGTTCGCGGCAGCTTTAACCCGATTTCAACGAAAGTGCCCGGGACTCAGATTTGCGAGCACTTTACAGGGCTTGCGTCCATGACAGACAAGGTCGCGATCATTCGTTCGCTCACGCATGACGATCCCGCTCACTTGTCTAGCGGTCATGCAACCCTGACGGGCCAGCTCGCACCGGTTGTTAAGAGCGATGCCGATCCACCCAGTGCCAAGGACTCGCCCCATCTAGGCGCAATCGTCTCGAAGCTTCGCCCCAGCACCAACGGCTTGCCTTCGTTCGTCGCCATGCCGTGGAAAGCGTATCATCCTGCCGCCCCAGGCGGCGAAGCCCCTGGGCAACACGGTGGTTGGTTGGGTTCGGCCCACGACGGTATGTTGCTCAACGGCGACCTGAATGATCCGAACTGGCATCCCCAGGGATTGTCTCTGCCAGCGGACATCGGTCTCGACCGCTTGGAGTCGCGAGTGGAACTATTGAAGACGCTCGATCGGCAGCGTGCGACGTTGCAGCACTCGCTCGGCGCATCATCCTACGGGAGCCATCAGTCGCGAGCGATGGAGATGATTGGGTCGAGCAACGTGCGCTCAGCATTTGATTTGACCCAGGAAAGCGACGCAACTCGCGAGCGTTACGGCCGGAATATTCATGGCCAGTGCATTTTAATGGCGCGAAGGTTGGTCGAGCACGGCGTACCGCTGATTTCAGTGAATTGGCATAACGATGGGAAGAACTTCTGGGATACGCACGGTGACAATTTCAATCGTCTTAAGAACGACTTGATTCCTCCAGCGGACAGGGCGTTGTCGGCGCTTCTAACCGACCTCGAAGAACGTGGTCTCTTGGATGAGACGATTGTCGCTTGGGTCGGTGAGTTCGGTCGCAAGCCACAGATCACGGCCGCAAATGCGGGGCGAGAGCACTGGCCGTTTTGCTACAGCGGGCTCCTCGCCGGCGGCGGAATTCGGCCCGGCATGGTCTACGGATCCAGTGACAAACATGCCGCTTACCCTGCCTCCGATCCAGTCACACCACAGGACTTCGCCACCACCATTCTGCATGCGATGGGATTGCCCACTGAAACCGCACTGCTTGATCGAGAGGAGCGGCCTCACCGCATCACATCAGGGAGAGTACTGCATGAATTGCTCGTGTGAGATCGCGCGAACTGTCACGGATATCTCTCCTAACAATCGAATGGATTCCATGCGAAATCGAATACTCACTGTCTGCACCACGAACGTCCTGTGGCTATGCATGGCATCGTTGGCGTCGGCCCAAACGATTACCGCGGTTCAACCGCGAACCTGCCAGCCGGGGCAAACGATCGAGTTAGTCGTTCGGGGAGCCGACTTAGATGATTCGCTGCGGTTAGCATCGAGTGACCATTCGGTGCACTGGACAGTCTCGCGGGCGGAGCCAACAGAAGTAACCGTTGCGTTGACGATTCCCAGCACTACGTCATTGGGCCCGAAAAGTCTTTGGTTGGCGACGCCGACGGGCGTCGTCTGGGAACACACCTTATTTGTCGATGATTTGGATATGGTCATCGACAGTGGCAGCAATCATTCGATCGCAACCGCCCAGGAGCTCACGCTGCAATCAACGGTCGAAGGCGTTTGTGATCAATCGGCAAGCGATTTTTATCGGATCCGCGCGAGCCAAGGTGAGCGAGTTTCTGTTTCAGTCCACACGCAAGCACTTCGCTCTACGATGGATCCGGTACTGCGATTAATCAACGCCGCAGGAGAGACCCTTGCCCAAGTCGACGACACATCGGTCGGCCCCGACTGTCAGTTCAGCTACGAATTCTCTGACGCAGGTGACTACTGGCTAGAGATTCACGACAGTCGTAACTCGGCCGGTGGCGCATGCTACCAATTGCGGGTCGGTGATTTCCCAATCATCAATCAATGTTTTCCTTTGGCTGTTCGCGGTGGTGAGCAGACAGAGGTTGTCTTCACGGGCCCCGATGGGAAGAGCTTGCCGCCCCGCGAAATCGAAGTTCCAGGAGACGGAAGTAAGGTCCTACAGGTTCCTGCGAGATTCGACGATGGTCAATCGTCGAGTTGGGTGCCGATCTAGCGCAGCGCGTACCCGCAATTCAATGAGTCCAAAGCGACTGACAGTCTGACCTTGCCGATTGGCATCAACGGCCGGTTGGAGCAACCGTTAGAAGTTGACAATTATCAGATTCGCGGTGCCAAGGGGCAAGTCATGCGTATCGCGGCGAAAACACGAAGCCTGGGCAGCCCCTCGCTCGTGCAGATGCAGCTATTGAATTCTCTCAACGCCAGAGTCGGCGGGACGAACGTCACCAACGAAGACGAGTGGAGCTTTGAAGTGACATTTCCTGAAGATGGTGAGTATCGATTGGAGGTGACTGACCTGCTCAAACGCGGCGGCGAGGAATTCACTTATTACATTGAGTGCGTTCCGTCGGGAACGTTCACCGTCGCGATGAAGGCGGACGCCACCACGAAGGAAGATTTTCTAGTGGAGCCCGGCCACGGCGCCTTCGCTCTGGACGTGCAGGTGTCGCGTTTTGGTTACGACGGAGAAATCGAACTGGGACTGATCGACCCCGCGTCAGGGTTGCAGATTTTGAATCCTCGAATCCCTGCAAACGCCGTCGAAGCCAAAATCTATTTGGCTGCCAACGACAGTTGGACAGCGGAGGGTCTGGAGGTTCTGCGAATCAGAGCAATCTCAGTTGATAGCGCGGCGCATAGCTGCTGTGTCGACAGTCGTGCTCTGCGCCGCATCCAGGAACCATTCGTGCTGGCTCCGGCAACGCGGGTTGATGGCGAGATTCTCGTGGCCGCGACAATGACAACGGAGGCACCTTTTATGATGGAACCAATCGCCCCTGTGCAGTTCGCGCGACCCGTCCTTTCCCACTCAGCGGTGCTTACGACCAAGCGGCTTCAAGAAGCTTTCAAAACGCCCGTCACCCTACTGCCAGGTCCACTGCCGTCGGGTTGGACCGTGGGCACGGCAATCGACAAGGGAGCACATACACTGAGTCTGACTCGTAGCGTCGTTAACGCGGAGGACCGTGGAGGACCTGTCGAAGCTGAGCAACTGCCGCTGCTCGTCTATGGCGAGTTCAACGGTCACGGCCGCATCGAAACCTACAATTTGCCCATTGCATGGATAGATCCGGTTCGCGTCACGACTCGGTTCCCTGAGCCATTTGTTCGGGGCGGGCGCGCTAGCGTAGAGGTTAATTTATTTCGTGAGGGTGGTGATCCGCAGCCTGTAATGATCAGCCTGGCAGATCTGCCTGTTGGCATCTCAGCTCCTGAGGCCGTCACGATTGCGGCAGACCAAACGAAGGCAACATTCGAATTGCAAATTGCTGGTGACGTGGATCTTGGCGACGTGAATCTCGAAGGGGCTCACGCGTTCACGCTTTGCGCCGCCAGCACATATGAGGGACACGACTTCACCGTTGCATCGACACATCCACTTCCCGTCCTGTTAGATAGTCCCACCAAACTGGTGGTGTACCCGAAAGCTGTTGCTTTGACGGATTCTCGGGGCCGGCAGCAGATCGCAGTTTCCGGCATCAACCAGCAAAACCGTCCGCGCGATTGGACTCGTGACGCTCGTATGACTTCAGCCAACCCCGAAATTGCCGTAGTGCGTGCTGGAGTCGTTTATCCGATCGCCGATGGTGAAACCGAAGTCATTATCGAGGTTGGCGGCAATCGACATGTGATTCCGACGCTGGTTTCGAGCCTAGCAACGCCGCGTCCGGTCGAGTTCGAATCGGAGGTGTTGGTCGGGCTATCCAAGCAAGGTTGTAATTCCGGAGCCTGTCATGGATCGCCGAGCGGAAAAGGGGGCTTTCGCCTGTCGCTTCGTGCCTTTGATAAGAATCTCGATGAGCTGACGTTGATACGAGAGGACTTCGGTCGCCGTACTAATCCGATTGATCCCGAGCAAAGTCTACTCCTGCTTAAGCCCCTGATGAACGTGGCGCATGGTGGTGGCAAGCAATTGCATAAGAATGACGTCGCGTACACGATCCTGCGAGATTGGATTGCCAGCGGTGCCGCCGCGGATCCTAGGGGAACCGCGCGTATCACGAGACTCGAAGTCTATCCAGACGCAAAACAGATACTAGCTGTTAGAGACGGTGGGCAGCAGTTGGTAGTCACGGCGCATTTTGCCGATGGCCGTCAACGGGATGTAACCCATCTCGCAGCCTACGAGACTTCTGACACTTCGGTCGCGACGGTAAATGCCAATGGCTTCGTGACACCCCATGCTCGAGGCGAAGTGGCGATTTTGGTGCGGTTATTAGAGTACATCGAATCCGTGCCAATGATGTTCGTCGAGAACCTGGAAGACTTTCAGTGGCAGTCTCCATCGCCAAACAACTACATTGACCAGCTCGTCAATGCCAAACTGCAGCAATTACAATATTTGCCCGCTGAGACTTGCAGCGACGACGAGTTCCTACGCCGGATAAGCCTTGACCTGCTTGGCATCCTGCCGTCCGTCGAGGAGACGACCGCGTTCTTGGCCAATACTGGTGAAGACAAACGTACGCGGCTTATCGACTCTCTGCTTGAGCGGAAAGAGTTTGCTAAGTTTTGGGCGTTGAAGTGGGGCGACCTGCTCAAGATGAACCGTAAATTGGTCGGTGATGAGGGAATCTACAAGTACCATCGCTGGGTCGAGCAGTCCTTGCACGATAATACGCCTTACGATGAATTCGCGAGACAGTTACTTACCGGGTCCGGTAGCACATTGGCAAATCCTCCGGCCAATTTCTACCGTACATCCGCCGATATGAACGAGTGTGTCGAAACGATCTCCCAAGTCTTCCTCGGTGCGAGACTGCAGTGCGCGAAATGTCATAACCATCCTTTCGAGCGTTGGACCCAGGATAACTACTACGGTCTGGGGACATTTTTTAGCCGAGTGCAGCGCCGAAACACCGGGCGCCCCGGTGAGATGTTCGTCTATACCAGTTCCTCTGGCGATGTCACACAGCCGCGGACCGGCGAGGTGATGTCTCCCTGGCTGCCTCAGGTGGGCAGTATTGAATCGCCCAATGACACCGATCGACGCACCGCGTTCGTGGCGTGGCTAGTGAATCCCGGCAATCCCTACTTCGCGCGAATCGAAGCTAATCGCATCTGGGCTCAGCTTTTCTCGCGTGGCATCGTTGATCCCATCGACGACTTTCGCGACTCGAATCCTCCGTCCAATGCGGCCCTATTGGATGCGCTGGCGACTGAGTTCGTGGAAAGTGGCTATGATCGAAAGCACCTGTTACGACTCATCCTCAACAGCCGCACGTATCAGGCGAGTTATCGCACGACTAAGTTCAACCAGGATGACACCAAGTATTTTTCGCACCAAGAACCCCGTTTGCTGGGTGCGGAACAACTGCTCGATGCGATTAATCGAACGTTGGCACTGGAGCAGCGGTTCGGCAGTCTCCCCGCCGGTACCCTGGCTACGCAGCTGCCGGCACCCGATGTCGTCAAAGTCGATTTCCTGAAAGTGTTTGGACAACCTGAACGCAGCACTGTTTGTGCTTGCGAGCGGACCGACGATTCCACGCTCGGCATGGCCATCGAGCTGTTCAATGGTCCGATGATCCATGGGAAGTTGCGCGACGAAAACAATCGCTTTCGGAAATCTCTGGCCGAGGGGGAACCAGTTAAGGACGTCATTCGAGATATCTACTTCGCCGCCCTTTGTCGCCTGCCGTCGGACATCGAGTTAAAGGCAGCGCTCCAGCATTGCAGCAAGAATCCAGACCTCGTAGTTGGCGTCGAGGACGTTTGCTGGGCGTTGTTCAACACCGATGAATTTCTGTTTCAACACTAAGGCTGATTCATGTTACGTAGCTACATTTTGGCCGCCATCGTGTTGTGCAACGACAGTATTGGATCCTATGGTGATGAAGTCACGCCAGTTAGCTTTCGCAGGGACATCGCTCCGATATTGCTAGATAGTTGTATCGCGTGTCACGGTCCCAAGAAAGCTGAGGGTGGCTATCGCGTCGACACGTATAACGAGTTGCTCAAACCAGGTGACTCAGGTGAAACGCCGATCGCGACGATGCCCGATCAAGTCAGCGAGTTCCTTCGCCGTATCACCTGCGATGAGTCCGAGCGAATGCCTGCAGACAATGATGCTCTTACGCCCGATCAGATCGTCTTGATCACGAGTTGGATCGCTGCTGGAGCAAAGTTTGACGGCCAGAACCCCGGCGAGTCGGTGGGGTTGGTCATTCCACCGGTTCAGTACCTGGATCCGCCAGACGTCTACAGCCGAGCGGTGCCGATTACGGCGCTGACGTTCTCGCCCGACGGAAAGCAGATTGTTACCAACGGCTATCACGAGCTGGTAATCTGGAATACCAAAGATGCAAAACTGGTCCGGCGGATCAAGAACGTCGGGCAGCGAGTTTTCGCCTTGGCATTTGCACCGGACGGGAAGACATTGGCAGTCGGTTGTGGTCAACCGGGGCGCAGTGGCGAGGTACGGCTAGTGGATTTTGAGTCCGGTGCGATCAAGGCAGTCGTCGCACGAACAAGCGATGTCGTTTTGGACCTCGCGTACCGGCCCGGAGCCGATGAACTTGCCATCGCTGCGGCGGATAGTACGATCCGTATTCTCAATGTCGACACTCTCCAGGAAATACAAACCATCGCGAGTCATGCTGATTGGGTTACCGATATCGCTTGGAGCGACGACGGCGTACGCCTAGCTTCCGCCAGTCGAGATAAGTCAGCCAAGGTATACGACGGCGCTACCGGTGAACTACTATCTAGCTACCTGGGCCACGGGGCTGCCGTGCGAGGGATATCCATTTTGGCCGACAACCAGCAGGTCGTCTCCGTGGGCAGTGACAACAAACTGCATCGCTGGAACGTCGATGGTGCCAATAAAGTAGCAGAGATCGGCGTCGGCGGCGAAGGTCAAAAACTGCTTCGCGTGGGAGCCAATCTTTACGTGCCCTGCTCGGACACTCGTCTGCTGCGAATTGATTTAGCGACCAACAAAATTTCGCAAGTCTTGAAAGGGCACCGTGACTGGGTGCTGACAGCATGTTCCCAACCGACGACATTGGGTGATAGCGACATTCCTTCGATTGCGAGCGGTGCTTTCGACGGCGAGGTTCGCATTTGGAGTATTGCTGACGCGGCAACCGTCCAGGCGTGGATTGCCAAACCGTAGCCTCGCGGGCAAACGATCATGCACATCTGTTATGCTTCGGCGATGGCAATGCGAAACAGGACGCTTGCCAGTTAATTCAAAGGATACGTGATGACCACCGTACAGCCCTGCGTCGTTGGGACGAAAGCCCCACGATATCACTTGCAATCCGCGACTCCAGATCTGCACCACTGCGATATCGAATCCGACCACTATCGTGGACGCTGGCTCGCTCTCCTCTTCTATCCACGCGACTTCTCATTCGTGTGCCCGACAGAGCTCACGGGATTCAGCGCAGAGAAGCATCTCTTTGATCAACGAGGTTGTGAGCTGTTAGGGATCAGCATCGACTCCGTCGATTCGCACTTGAAGTGGATGCAGACGCCCACAAGTGAAGGTGGAGTGGAGGGACTGCGTTTTCCACTCGCTTCGGATCCCCAAGGCGATCTGTGCAGGAGTTTTGGCGTGTGGCGAGACGACGATGGTCTCCCGAATCGAGGACTATTCTTGATCGATCCCAAGGGGGTGCTTCGCTACGCAGCGAGTTACGACTTGAGTGTGGGTCGCAACGTAGAGGATGTCGTGCGAGCGCTGGACGCTTTGCAATCGGGCGGCCTATGCCCCGCCAATTGGAAGCGAGCCGATGGCGTTCTGGATGTCGCATCAATGTTAAAACCTGGTAGAGTCCTCGGGCATTACCGGATTGTGCGAGAACTGGGAAGAGGTGCTTTCGGGCACGTTTTAGCAGCCGATGACTTACGGCTCGAACGCAAAGTGGCGCTCAAAGTTATCTTAAAACAGGATGGCCAAACGGAAACCAATCTGTTGAGAGAGGCTCGTTCTGCGGCTCGCATTAGTCATCCTAATGTGTGCACCATCTACTCAGCGGACGCCGTTGACACGTTACCTACGATTGTCATGGAGTATATCGATGGCCGTTCGCTCGCTGATTTTATGGGTAAAAAGTTTACAGATCACGACTTTCGCCAGCTTGCCCAACGGATCGCGTTGGGGCTGTCCGCCGCTCATGCACAAGGGATTGTTCACGGAGATTTAAAACCGGCGAATATACTCCTGCGCGAGAGTGGCGATCCCGTTCTCGTTGATTTTGGACTCGCACAGTCCCTGCCTCGTCGTCGCGTTTCCAGAGCAACCAGCGACGCGGCGTCGCCGGCCCCTGCTTTAGTTGCTGACAACGGAGATGCCGCAACCGCATTGGACGAGTCGATGGGGGAACCGGACGAGACGCTGGAACTCGACGTTCGAAATGCCGCGATAGTCGCAAACTCCGGATCAGGAAAAATTTGCGGAACGCCAGCGTACATGTCTCCCGAACAAGCCAGTGGCGAGGGTCTGACTGAATCAAGCGACATTTTTTCACTGGGCTTGATTTTCACGCAAATGCTGTCTGGGGACTCGGTGATGACCGATCTTTCGGCAATGGAGATCATAACCGGTCTTCGACGCAGGGAATTTGTGAGGTCCGTCGCTGACCGAATTCCGGAAGAATATCGTGACGCGCTTGCTGACACGCTTGCCATGGAGCCACCGAAACGGCCTAGCGCTGACGAATTGTGTCGCCGTCTAACATCATCGAACTGAGTACGCTGCCATGGCGAGGTATCGCTACTGCAAGGGCGGTGGGCGGTGTGGTACATCAGCGGAGCAGCGTGCACAGCTGAGAATACGGCAAGTTTCAGACGTTGGCGACAATTCCAGTGCTGTCGGCGAACGCATTGGTGGTGACGCCGAGTCGCTGGAGCATAGTGACGTATAGATTCGACAGCGGCATGTCCTCTCCTTTCGCTTCATCTTGCCATGGCTCACGCTTGCCGAGCCAGGGGCCGCCTTGGAAATTCATTCCTGCATGGTTGAGATACTGTCCGTGCTTGAATCCCATGTGTTTTCCACCGGCGAGAATCAGCGGGTAGTTTCGCGATAAATGGAAGGCGCTCGATGCAGATCCAAAGAGCAGCAGCGAATTGTCTAGCATGCTCCCTGTGCCGGCTGGTTCGGGTGTCGCTTTGAGTTTCGCGATGAGTCGCCCGTACTCTTCATTGAGGAACTGGCAGTAGACGCCGAAATTCTTCCAGCCACCAGGATTCTTGGTCTCATGCGACAATTGATGAGCAAGATTGAAACCGACCGCGCGAGCGAGGTGATCGCTACGGCCGACACCGTTTTCCCGACCGATTTGATATGTCGCCACCCGAGTTGAGTCGGTTTTGAATGCCAGGTAGATCAAATCGAACATCGTGCGGAGATACTCACGTGGCTCATCGGTTGTTAACTCAAGATTCAACGGGTCCCCATCGAGCTGTGGCAGGGGGGCGTCGAGCCAGCGTTTAGCCTTTTCCACCTTGACTTCGGCCTGACGTACCGAATCCAAGTATTCGTCCAAATTCTTGCGATCGCTTGCCGATAATGTTTTCCGCAACGACCTCGCGTCGGAGAGCATGTCATCGAGCGCACTCCGGCTCATCGCGAGACGCCGAGAGGAATCACCATCGCTTTTGACAAACAACTGATCAAAGATCTGCTTGGGCCGGTGCTCCGCTGGAATGGGACGACCGTTGCGGTCGAACGAGATTGTGTGAGTACCCCGAGCCGTCCCCGTGCCCCCGTCGGTCGACATGACCAGGGATGCGAATCGTGTCTGATCACCTACGTGTTTGGCATACTCTTGGTCGAGAGAAATTGAGTTACTGTACTCACGGTCTCCGCCCCCGGTCGCCGCGCCGGTTAGAAATTGGTCCGCGTTATTGTGGCCGTGCACATCTCGCGCGTTGATGTGCGAGAATCCCGACAACACCGTGAGGTCACTCTTGAGCTGTTCGAGCGGTTCCATGCACTTGGTGAATTCGAACTCGGAGCCATTTCCATGAGGAAACCAAGCCCACTCCTGATAGGCAGGGTCCTCTGGCAGTGGCATCGGAACGCCATCGGGAAAGTAGAAACAGCCAAGGCGTTTGGGATTGTCAGTCGCTCCGTTAGCACAAGCCTTCGAAGTCGCCAGCGATCCGAACAATGGCAGTGCCAGAGCAATCCCGCTGCCCCGCAGGAATCGCCGCCGGTCGATATGGTTCAAATTCGCTTTCATCTTCCTGCCTTCATGTGAGGGTCTCGTTCAGGGTGGCCGACCACCGTGAGAACGCTATCTGGTTTGAAACAAATCACTGTGTACGATTTCTCGAACCACAGTCTTCAGCCCATCGCCTTGTATACGCACTTCCGCGGTGATGGCATCCATGTCCGCTTGGTCGGCAAACGTGAGTGTGCGTCCCAATGCGTACGTCGTCAGTTTGTGCACGATTGCCTGCACGAACTGATCCTGCCGATGTTCAAGCAAGAACCGCTTGAGCCCTTCCATTCCATCGAGTGTCTGATGATTAAACAGCTCGCTCGATGCATCGACAGGCTTCCCGCGGATCTCGTCGCGCCACTGCCCTAACGCGTCATAATTTTCGAATGCGATGCCCCAGGGATCAATCTTTACGTGACAAGACATGCAAGCGGCGTGATTGCGATGATCCTCGATTCGTTCCTTCAGCGTCATTTTAGCGATCTCTGGGTCGGCCAGGTCGATCTGCGGCACCGCTGGCGGAGGCGGCGGTGGAGGATCATTCAGGAGGCTCTCCAACACCCAAATCGCGCGTTTCAAGGGATGCGAGTCGGGCCAGTCGGAATTCATCGCCAACAGTCCGGCCTGCGTCAATAGTCCACCACGTTGATACTCGCCGTCCAACTTCACACGGCGAAACTCGTTACCGAAAACGTCATCGAGACCATAGTGTTCGGCGAGCCGCTCGTTGACCATCGTGTAGTCGCTGTGAATGAAGTCAAGAACGCTCTCGTCCTCACGCAGCACCTCATTGAATACGGCGATCGGTTCATGCTGCATCGCTTCCTTCAGCAGTGGATCGAAATGTCGGATGTGCTGGTTGAAATTCATGAAGTCCAGCAACTGCATGTCGAGCCATTGATGCACGAAGTGTTCGGCAAAACGCGTGCTCCGCGGATCGGTCAACATCCGCTCGACTTGAGATGCGAGCACGTTGGGTTGAGCGAGCTGGCCAGATTCCGCCAGCTCTAACAGCTCCTCGTCGGGGATACTGCACCATAGGAACATCGATAGTCGGGATGCCAGAGCGTAGTCGTTCAACACCGTTCGCTGGGAGGTTTCAGTGGGAAGCTCCGAGGTATCATTGGTGACGTACAGGAACTGGGGAGACGCCAGCACGGCCGCGAGTACCTCAATCACCGCTTCTTCAAAACGATCGCATTGGGGGCGGATCTTGGAAAAGAGCGTCAGCTTGCGATCAATCTCGTCATCCGTCACTGGGCGACGCCACGCGCGCACCATGAATGCCCTCAGGATCTGCTCCGCGTAGACAGATTCATCGTTGGCATCGTCGCTTTCCAGAAAGATTCGCCGGTGTGATTCAGGTGGCCATTGGTCGTAAACGGGTGCAGCAACGCTGACATAATTCACTTGGATCTCGGCGGGAGATGCCGAACTGTTCGCCAGACGGATGTACTCCGACGGACTCGGGGTCGCGCCCATCGGAGATGATTTTCGAACCGAGTTGCGTGGATAGATCTCACCCAAAGGCACGTCCCACTGAATCAGTTGTGGTTTTTCGGGGCCGGCAGTGACGGGCGTGTCCATCTCACTGACTCGCAGCAGAGCACGCCCCTCATTGCTCGCTTGCCATCCGAACAGAAGCTGCATGCTCGGAACCCTGTTGCTGTCGCCATGGACGCGTGACGCCTGCACTGTTACACGCATGGTCCCTTCGTCAGGCAGCTGATTGCCAAGTTCGACAACTAGCTGCTGTTGGCGACCGGCTGGCAAGATGGCGACGCAATCGAATGAATCGGGAATCTCAGGGGGAATGTCGGTCGGACTGAATGCGTAGCGTGCGCCGTTGTACTGCCAGCGTGTATCAACCGTCCGGCCGCTTGAAAGTTCTTTAAAGTAAGCCGTGCGATGTGGTTTCTTAAAACTGGCCTCGAGCCGATCCAGTTCGGCTTTCAGCTGCTCGGGCTCATCTTTAAGCTCCTTCTTGGCCTTGTCGAGCTGCTCGTCCAACTTCGGCCATTCTCGCTCGGCTGCGTCGGCCATCGCGACGCCCCAGTAATGCGTCGGTGGGCGATCGCCTGATACAGTTGCCCGGTTGAGCGCGGTTCGAGCAATGCGATGATACGTCTCAAGCTGCGAGACGGTGAGGTGCAGCAGATCAGAACTGTTTTGAAAGCCCTCTTCGGTATGCGATTCTGGTGGCAGGTCTTTGGCAAAGTCCCACGGCAAGCCCAATAGGTCTTGGAGCGCATAGTTGTACTCGTACCGCGTCATGCGACGGAACGTAGTATGTGCACCTGTATTGCGACGCACGGTCGACGCGATCTGTAGTTCGTTTGCCAACCAATTCACTAGTAGCAGACGATCGGCCTCTCCTAGCTCGCTGTCGTCTGGAGGTGGCATTTCGCCTTTGGTCAGGACTGCAAAGACTTCGGACCACCAGTCTGTGTCCGGTCCCGACAGGAGATCAGGATCGAGCGTGTCAATTCTAAAATTGCCCTCCGATTCATAGGGACCGTGACAATCAAAACAATTTTCTTCTAGTAGCGGTTTGATCGTCGCTTCGAACTGAGCCAAGTTCGCTTGCGGTGGAGACTGGTTCCCCCCATCGGCCGGCCGGTGTGCGTCGCCTGCCCGCCCGACTTTAAACCGCGAACGCTCGTACCCATTGGCCTTCAATTCCTCGAGACTGGTGGCCGTGTCAGCGACCTCCGCCTCGGACGAGTGATTCGGGGATGCCGCGTTATGCTCGCCTCCGTAGGCATTGAACGCCGTTGCGAGGATGGCGATAGAGCACAGTGTCAGCGGGAGGCGACGCGCATTTTGGGCGGGGATCAGCATAAGGCGGGCAGACCTATTTTCTCAGGTCGAATGATGCAGGCGGGATCCAAACATGAATTAACCATGCTCGGACGCTACCATCATAACAACTACCCGGGGCGACCGGTGTCGACTGCAGCAATGCTATCCGCGACAAATCGATCCGCGGCTCACTGCGGACGAATATGCGACGTCGCATGTCTATAGCGGGTACGAATCCAACCTAGGGGCGTGTCTCGTAAATGTGACTCAACGTCGGTGCTCGCATTATCGTCGACCCATTCGGCCCGCATGCACGCTATCAGTTGATTACTGAACCCGCTGTTGCTCTTTGCCGGCATTGTAGGTGTCATGCGCCGCGCCGCGACTCCGACCGGCATCTATTCATTGACAGGGAAGGTGTTGGTGGAAATCCGGGGGAGTCTTCGTGCTAGTGGGAGGGTTGATTGTGCTCGTTATCTCGGTACAGTCGGTAGCGATTTTCCTCTGACATTTCCGCATTTTGTATGAGTAACTCTTCTCCTGTTTGCATCGATCGCAAACGAAGATCGACTGACTTTCCGGGAGCGTGTCCCTTCGTCCAGAGGATTTCGACTAAGTCCTCACTCAAACGCTTCTTCCATTTCTCGCCGTAAAGACGTTGAGCGTGTGGGACGAGTTCGTCAATGGAGATTGCGTCGATTTCGAGCCATTGATACGCCTCCGCGTTGAAGTGAACGATGACCTGTTCCTCGGCAAACTCCATACGTGTGAAAGGTGAGCGTTTCGGTGGGCCAAGGAGTGAGTTCTCAGTTGCCAGCGGCGCTCGGAGATTATGGGCGTCCAGTTCAGGGCCAGCGGGTGCGGCTGCGTGATCGACCTCGATTTTCGCAACCCATTTGCCGCCCGCCTCAATGATTACTTGGTCGCCATGCAGTTGGATGTGCATGCCTTCCGCTTTCGCTTCGACCGAGTACTTGCCTGCTCGCAGCCGCGCCGTATTACCTTCTTGGCTGACTGTCAGCTCGCGGACGATCTTGCCGTCCTGCTTGATTACAACGGGCACATCGCTGCGGGCGTTGTTTTCGATACGAAGTGTTCCCGTAGTCGTTTCCAGAATGACGACAGCACCCGCAAACAGGCAGAAGCCCAATGTCGCCGTCGCGACGAGCCAACGCAGCAGTGGGGTGGTTGGTCGTCTGGCACAGGACGGTTTCGAAACTGCGACCCGATCCTCGTAAGATGGAGCGGCAACCGTTGCCGGTTGCTGCAGATGCCCATGCCACGCCTGCAATACGTCCGCAACTTCTTCGGCAGATTGAAAACGTCCCGCGGGTGACTTGCACAGCAACTTGGCGACAATCTGTTCAAGCCATTCGGGAACCTCTGCGTTGATGCTTCGGAGGGACCGGGGTTGGTCATGGACGATGCGATTGAGCACACCCATGGTCGTCTCGGCGCGAAAGGGACTGCGTCCGGTGAGCATGAAGTACATAAGACTTCCCAGAGAAAAGAGATCGCTACGAGGATCAATCGCATCGCCGTGAGCTTGTTCCGGCGACATGTACTGCGGTGTTCCGGCAATCACTCCCGATCGTGTCATGCTCGCGTCATCGATGGCGCGAGCCAAGCCAAAGTCGGTTATTTGCACCCGTTCGACGCCGTTTTCCAAAAGTACATTGGCCGGTTTAATGTCCCGGTGAACGAGTCCTTGTTCGTGAGCGGCAGACAAACCTTGAGCGACCTGGAAGGCAATGCGGACGGTTTCGATATTACCGATGGGCCCCGAGTCACGGACCCGAGTATCGACGCTTCTGCCTTCCACTACAGGCATGACGAGATAGGGTATGCCCTCATATTGGTCGACGGTTTGAATCGGAACCACGTGGGGGTGTACGACGGCAGCGGCGCTTTTCGCCTCGCGAGAGAATCGCTTTCTCGCGGCGGCGCTGCAGGCGAGTTCGGGGGCGAGCATCTTGATCGCCGAGTGTCGATTCAGCGAGGTATCAAAGCCTCGCATCACAACACCCATACCGCCACGTCCAAGGATTTCCAAAATCTCGTAGCGTGCGAAGCGTCCTAACGATCCGGGATGATCGGTGGGTTGAAGAGCCGGCGATTGATTTGGCTCCGCTGCGTCATGATCGAGGACATCAGCTGGACACATTGACTCGACTCGTAACAACTCAGTGGCCTGGTTCCAATCGAAATTTGACTCGGCCAAGGTTTCGAGTTCAGCCTGGCACTGACTGCATGATTCGAGATGCGTTTGCATGTCCCTGGACTCTAGCGACGAATCCTCGTCCAAGAATCCTTGCAGTTGACGACGGTCATAATGGAAACTTGCGATCATCGGATTCAACCTCTTTTTTAAGGCGGGCCATGACGCGGCAACGGGCGACGCGAATGGAACCTGGGGATTTCTCCAGTTGCGCAGCCGCAGCCGGGATGGACAGACGTTCGATGGCAGTCAACCAGAAGGACTGCCAAACCGTTTCGGAGAATTGATCGCGAATATGGTCGCATGCTCGCAGCAGCTGCTCCCGTTTGACCTCGACGTCCCATAGAGTCGCTGTGTCTTCGGTAACGAAGTGTTGTTTCAATGCCCGCAGCATCTGGCTACCTCCAGCACCCAGGTGGTGCGCGGGCTGTCGAAGTCGGTCGATGGCAGTATCGCGGGCTAGTTTGTGTAGCCAACCGCGAAACGAGCCCGGCTGGGCACAGTCGAAGCCGCCGACCTTGCGGCTGACGATTACAAACACTTCCTGTGTAACGTCTTCCGCATCGGCAGCTTGCAGTCCGCGAGCTTGTGCGACGCGAAAAATGATGTCGTGGTACAGACGCACGAATTCATTCCAAGCCTGCTCAGCCTCGGGATTGGCGAGCATGCCAACGAGAGTCGATCGTGTTTCTGGACCTTGCAAATCAGTGTTCTCCTGGCAGTAACCCGAACGCCAACTTCAATTGTTACAGGAAATCTTCAAAATTCACGACTTTCCGCCCCGGGCGGAAGCCTTAGCAACCCAGAATACTGGAAAGAAGATTGGCAATTCGGGAGCAAGGACTCTCTCGGGATGAATCCAACTCGCTGTAATGCCATAGAGCTGCGCAACTACCTTGCTCACAATGTGATAGAATCTCACGCTGGATATCTCTGACGTGGATCTTCCGTATCATCGCAAACCCATCCGACTGTCTGATAAACAGGGCTGCTGGGCGTCGCTCCGCAGTCCCATGTCAGGACGCCGACAGACTTTCCACCGGAAGCGCCCCGCGAACGCGATGCGGCTGTCCACCTCAGCGGTGCGCGAAAGCACCGAATTTACATTTACTGGAAACGCAGTATGCGAAGACGTTCGGCCTACTTTTGTCATCTTCTTTTGATCGGGATTCTTCTGTCGCCCGGGCTCAATTTGCGTGCGTCCGCTCAGCCACAGTCGAGGCCATTACAGGACCAACTCGCCGAATTATGCCGCAAGCATGATGTGCCGGGTATGACCGCTGCAGTTGTCAACGCTGAGGGGCTGGTGCAGGCAGATTGTTTCGGCGTTCGCAAACGCGGAACGTCCGACAAGATTGAGTTAACTGACCGATTTCCAATTGGGTCTAACACGAAGTCCATGGTAGCTACTCTAGCAGCCGTGTTGGTGGAAGGTGGAAGGATTGATTGGAACACGACCATCGGCGACGTGTGGCCCAACGCCAGCGACGACCATCTCCATCCGAAGCTGCGTGCTGTTACGCTCGATCAATTGTTGTCTCACCAAAGTGGGCTAGCTGGCAATATCTCTGATATTTCGAATCAGGAGTGGGCGAGTTTCTTCGAAGAAAGACGCACACCCGTGTTGGAACGCCGCCATCTACTCAAGCTCGTACTTGCCAAGGCACCTTCGCAGGCGCAGGGAACGTTCGTCTATTCGAATCTCGGTTACGCAATTGCTTCGGCGATGATGGAAACGCGTGCCGGTAAATCTTTTGAGTCTCTTATGAAGGCACATGTCTTCTCGCCGCTGGCGATGCGTTCGGCAGATTTTCGCACGCTAGCAGCAGCAAAGCAGCTACAGCCGCCATTGCTGTGGGGACATCAGGCTGAAACTGGCGAACCCGCTGATCCGAGAACAGCGGGAGTCGAAAATCCCACCGTGTACGCTGCCGCAGGTACCGTTCACGTATCCCTCGAAGACTACGCGAAGTACGCCCAGTGGCAGTTGGCAGGAAAGCCTTCGCCAGTGCTGCGAACGCAAGATGCATTCGACCATCTTCACACGCCGCAATGTGACTATACGAGTCCAGGAGCGAAGTATGGAGCTGGTTGGATCATGATGGATACGCCACTCGGTCCTGCTCTGAACCACACGGGCTCCAATACGAATGCATTCGCATTAATTTGGCTGTTTCCAGAATCAGATTTAGGGGTGATTGTGTGTACGAACTCAGGCCAACCCCAAGCGTTTACAGCTTGCGACGAAATGGTTGGCTTTTTGATGAAGAAATATGCACCCGCGAGCGATTCGCGATCGGACGCCAACGCCATCACACCGGAACGTCTGGTTGGTCGCTATCAACTCACACCCAGTTTTGTCTTTGACGTTCGTCTTCAAGACGGTCACTTGATGGTGGGTATCACCAACCAGCCAACGCAGGAAGTCTTTGCGGATTCGCCGACGAAGTGGTCCTACCGCGGGGTCGATGCGCAATTGGAATTTCATATCCGCGCGCAAGGATCGTCCTATGCGCTGACGCTTCACCAAAACGGCGCTGCTCAGGTAGCGAAACGCGTTCGTGACTGATCCCATCTCAAGGCATGAATCGAATCTCGGAGTTTCTAGTCGGTGAGACTCCTATACTTGTGTTTGGGATCGTTCGGGTCTCATCGTCAAAATGCGGGCCGGCGAGCATTCCGTCAAAATTCTCTCGTCACCCTGTGCGATGGAACAGTAGCAGCCTAACCTTGCCCACTCCGCAATCCAGCTTGCCCGTGGATCGGCGGAGCAATTCACGACTATGAAAGTTGCCAAATGAAGAAGATCCAGCGCATCATTCGCGATGTCCAGCAACACTGGGTAGGCGATGGCTTTCCAGTGCGAAGCCTGTTTTCTTACGGAGGTGGGAATGATTTTGATCCGTTTCTGTTACTTGATTACGCTGGCCCACATGAATTCGCCGCGGGCGAAGCTAAACGCGGCGTTAGTGAGCATCCGCATCGTGGGTTCGAAACTGTAACGATTTTGTATCAGGGCGAATTGGAGCATCGTGACTCCAGTGGCAGTCACGGGACGCTCGGCCCGGGTGACGTGCAGTGGATGACGGCGGCTTCGGGTATCGTTCACGAAGAGTTCCATAGTCGCCAATTCGCCGAGAGCGGCGGTACGCTCGAAATGGTCCAGCTTTGGGTCAACCTCCGCAGTGGCGACAAGGCATCGCCACCGAAGTACCAAGACCTGAGAGATAGTGAGTTTCCGCGTGTCGAACTACCTGGTGGTGCGGGAACGGCACGCGTGATCGCGGGTCAGTTCGGAGACACTCGGGGAGTTGCCAGTACATTTTCACCTATCAATGTCTGGGACCTTCAACTAAATGCCGGCGCCAGTTGCACCGTTAATGTCCCGGTCGGCCACACGACTGTGCTGATCGCACAGGCAGGACGTGTGTCCGTCAACGAGACAGCGATGAACGCGGTCGAGCTCGCTTTGTTCGAACGCGACGGAGACGCGATTGCCATTGAATCTCAGACAATATCCCGACTACTGATCTTAACAGGCGAGCCGCTCGGCGAGCCAGTCGTCGGTCAGGGCCCATTCGTCATGAATTCCCGGGAAGAAATCCATGCGGCGATCCGGGACTACCAATCCGGTAAGATGGGACATCTCAGCTGAAATACTCCGACCACGGTCGAGCAATGATGGTCGAAGCGAACCGAACGCATGCCTAAGAACGTCGTTGTGACCTCAGGCGAAGATCTCAGTTACCACTCGGCTCGGGTTCACCCCGGTGAGTTTTTGATCGAGTCCTTGGTAGGGAAACGTTAAACGTCCGTGATCGATCCCCAGCAGGTGCAGCATGGTCGCGTGCAGATCGCGAACGTGTACGGGGTTCTCAACGATGTTGTAGCTGAACTCATCCGTTTTCCCATATCGCATTCCTCCCCGGACACCGCCGCCGGCAATCAAAGCGGTAAAGCAGCGTGGATGATGATCGCGTCCGTAGACATCGTGAGTGAGCGTCCCCTGGCAGTAGATGGTGCGACCGAACTCGCCCGCGAAGACAACCAACGTATCTTCAAGGAGCCCCCGGCGTTCGAGGTCGGCCAACAAGGCACTGGTTGGTTGATCAACGTCACTGCACTGAGCGATCAGGTTCGGCGGCAGCTTGCTGTGATGGTCCCAACCGCGGTGGAACAGCTGAATGAACCGCACGTCCCGCTCGGCCATGCGACGGGCGAGCAAACAGTTTCTGGCATAGGACCCCGGCTTGTCCACATCGGGACCGTACATTGCCAGCGTTTCCGCTGACTCGTCTGAGATATCGGTCAGCTCCGGCACCGACGTCTGCATCCGAAATGCCATCTCCTGTTGAGCGATGGTGGTTTGTATTTCAGGGTCACCAATCTCAGCAAAATGTTTTTGGTTGAGCACGCCGAGACTGTCGAGCATCCGTCGACGAACGTCTGCGTTAACGCCGCGTGGGTTGGATAGGAATAGAACGGGATCGCCCGCCGTTTGGAAACTGGTGCCTTGATGCTTCGAAGGCAAAAACCCGCTCCCCCACAGCCGCGAGTACAGACCTTGCACGTTTACTTTGCCACCCCAGAAGGCCGAGGGCATGACCACATAATCGGGCAGATCTTTGTTGAGGGTCCCCAACCCATAGCTCAGCCACGCACCCATGCTCGGCTTTCCAGGAATCTCCGATCCTGTGCTGAACAGCGTTTTGCCAGGGTCATGGTTAATCGAATCTGTATTCATCGAGTCGATAAAGCACAGCTTATCAACCTGTTTTGACAGATGCGGCAGTAACTCGCTCATCCACAGTCCCGACTCTCCCGCCTGAGCAAACTTGAACTTTGTCGATGCGATCAGCTGGGTTTGCCCCTTCGTCATCGCTGTGACACGCTGTCCTTGGCTGACGGATTTCGGCAATTCTTGTTTGAAGTACTGATCGAGATTGGGTTTGTAGTCAAACAGATCCATCTGGCTTGGCCCGCCTGCCATGAACAGGAAGATGACACGTTTGGCCTTGGGAGCATGATGGCATCCGGGGGGCAAACCAGTTTCCTTCGCAGCGGACGCACTTTCCGCATGGGCTGATCGAGACAGCAGCGAAGCCATCGCGGTGGTGCCCAATCCCATACCCGCATGGGTGAGGAAGCGACGTCGGTTCTCTAAATCAGCCAAGTCCTGGGGGGTACTCATGTTTCAATCCTTGGTCTTGGTAATGTCGAGGTTGTAGAGGGTGCTGGTAAGCATCGTCCAAGCTGCCAGTTCTGCCTGCGCAGCGGCGTCCGTACGATCTTGCGTTGACGGTTCCAGCACCACGTCACGATAAACATTCGCTGCCAGCTCGGGTGCGGCGCGATACTTGGTCTGCAAGTCGTCGAGCAACGCCTGCATGACCGACTGCTCCTGTTCGTCAGGTAGTTGTGCGGTAACAGTCTCCCAGAGGTAATCCAACCTAGATTCCGCTGGCTGTTGGAGTGTTCTTACCGCCAGTTGTCCGGCCGCCTTGAGATATTCGGGTTCATTGAGCAACAGCAAGGCTTGCAGCGGCGTGTTCGTTCGCTCCCGCCGGGCGATGCAGGCATCACGATTGGGAGCGTTGAGGATCGTCATCTGGGGCGGTGGCATCGCCCGTTTCCAGAATGTGTAGACACTGCGGCGGTAAATGGCATCGCCTGCGTCAGGATGGAAAACTTCGCCGGTCATTGATACCGCTTTCCATAGCCCGGCAGGTTGAGGAGGTTTGACCGCTGGACCATACATCTTGTCGCTCAGCAGGCCGCTGGTGGCCAAGATTTGATCTCGGACCATCTCCGCATCGAGGCGATAACGGGATCCGCGAGCCAGCAGTCGATTCTCAGGGTCGGCTGAGAATACCTCGGGTGACGCCTCGGACGCTTGACGATACGCGTGCGACATCACGATCTGTTTCACCAACGCTTTGACGTCCCAGCCCGCCTCGACAAACGAAACGGTGAGGTAGTCCAGTAACTCCGGATGACTCGGCACGCCGCCCTGGTTTCCGAAATCTTCCGAGGTCTTAACGAGGCCGACTCCGAATAACTGTTGCCAAAATCGATTGACGGCGACGCGCGCGGTCAGCGGGTTCCTGGAGTCAACGAACCATTCAGCCAAGTCCATACGGCTGGCGACGTCTCCAGACTTTTCTAACGGTGGCAAGAACTCAGGTGTGTTCCGCATGACTTGCTCACCCAATGCGTCATACAGTCCGCGATTTCGTATAAACGTGGGGCGAACCTCGCTACGTTCCTTCATCACCATCGCTTGGGTGACGTTCTTGGCGATCTGCTCACGCTGAGAGCGGAGTGCGTTCAGTTCAGCGGTGAGGGGTTTCGCTGGCTCTTCATCCTCCGCGTTCTCAATCTGCTTTTCTACTGAGGCAATTTGCTGGTCAAGCTGCTCGAGACTCTGTCTTTGCGCTGGAGTGGGCAGTGAAACGAAGGGGGGCTGCAGCCCATTTTGGGGTCTCGCCTTGGTTTCGGGCTCAGCATCGATGTTATCGAAAAACGCATACAACGCGTAAAAATCTTTCTGTGTGATCGGATCGAACTTGTGATCGTGGCACTGGGCGCACTGCACGGTCAGCCCCATGAACGCAGTGCTGACGGCGGTGATGCGGTCGACCACGTTTTTGAATTGGCTCTCTTCGGGGAGAGCCGTGCCGACGTCAATGATGAGGTGCAATCGATTGAAGGCTGAGGCAATCAATTGGTCGTCCGTCGGATCAGGATACAGATCACCCGCCAGCTGGTATCGGACGAAGTCATCATAGGGCAGGTCATCATTGAAGGCCCGGATCACCCAGTCACGGTACGCTACATTATTTCGATAAAAATCTTTGTGCATACCGTTGGTATCAGCAAATCGGACCAAGTCCAACCAGTATCTTGCCATGTGTTCACCGTACTCGGGACGGCTAATCAATCGATCAACGCACGCTTCCCACGCATTCTCAGGCGATTTCTCATAAGCGGCTAAAAACGCGTCAATTTCCGCCAACGTAGGTGGTAGACCGGTCAAGTCGAAAGTGAGGCGTCGAAGCAGGGTCCGCGGGTTTGCTTGTGCGGCCGGCTGCATGTCATCTGCTTCGAGCCGGCTGAGCACGAAGGCATCGATGGGCTGGTCACTCCACTCAGATTGCTGCGTCGCGGGGACCTCTGGCATGACCGGCGGCGAGAAGGCCCAGAATTCCTCGTAGTGACCGCCTTGCTCGATCCAGCGACGGATCAGAGACTGCTCTTCTTGGGTGAGGGGTTTTAGGTGCGAATCGGAGGGTGGCATCCGCAAATCGTCGTCTTCTGTGCTGATTCGGTTGAAAACCTCACTGTCGTCAGGCGATCCCGGTTCGATCGCATAGTTGAGCGCCCCCTCGTCTCCATCTGGACGATCCAATCGCAGCCCTGCTTCGCGGGATTCCTCGTCGGGGCCATGGCAGGCAAAGCATTTCTCAGAAATCAGTGGACGAATGTCTCGACCGAACGATATGTCATCCGCTGCCGCGTCGCGTCCAACGAGCGTCGCCAAAATCGGCAAGAGGGCGGCGACGCGCCAACTCGAGGCGGATGATTTGTGTAGAAACGAGATGATGTTCATGCCGTAATTCTAATGGTTATGTTTTCGATGTGCACGCAAAATCGATCGACGTGCCCTCACGCTCAGAGCGTCCAGCCGAGGCTGTACCACCACGCGAGAGTCACCATTGTGGTGGCAAATACGATCAAGCTGAGCGGGAATCCGAATGCGAGGTAGTCGCGTAGCTCGTAGCCACCAACACTGTACACCATCGTGTTGGTTTGGTATCCGAAAGGCGTCAGGAAACTCGCCGACGCGGCGATCATCACGCATAGTACCAGTGGTGTTGGGTCCATTTGCAGTCCGGTGGCGGCGGACCATGCGATTTGAAACATGATGACAGCGGCAGCGCTGTTGGTAATCAATTCGGTGCAGATGACGGTCGCCAGGTAAACCGCAGCAAGCATTTTGAGAGGGCTGCCACCAGCGAGTTGCAGGAGTCCATTGGCAATCATTTCCGCCGCACCGCTCAGTCGCATCGCTTCCCCGATCCCGATTGCAGCACCGATAATGATCAGCACCGACCAGTCCACACTGCGCCGGGCTTCGCCGGAGGTGCAGCAACGGAAAGCGATCATGGCGATGGCGGCAAGCATGGCGGCTGTCAGGATTTCCATCCAGCCCAGGGCTGCGACGATCACCATGGCCGCCGTAATCGTGATGGCCAAGACCGCCTTCTCGTGACGGCGGACCTCGCCACGCTCCACGCGACTCACCAAGTAAAAGTCTCTGGAACTACGTTGCCGGTGTACGAACGAGGGGGACGCCTCGAGTAGCAGTACGTCACCAGGCTCGATTCTCACATCACCCAATTTTCCCATCAGCCGCCGTCCACCGCGCGCGACTGCGACAACGGCAGCGTTGTAGTTGGATCGGAATTTCCCTTGGCGAATCGTTTTACCAATCAGAGAGCACTGGGTGCTGACAACGGCCTCGATCAAAGTCCGTTGCCAGGCGGGAACTTCGAGTTTGCGGGCTTGGCCGTCGGGCGTCGTCAGGCCACGAATCTTGCGTAGGTCGACGACGCTTTCAAGCGCGCCGACGAGAATAAGAATATCATCCCCGTAGATTCTCTGCTCGGGCTTGGCCGCCTCGATGCGGCCGTCGGCGCGCTGGATCTCGGCAACATACAAACCTGGCAGAGCGCGCAGGCCAGCTTGTTGGATGGTCTTTCCAACGAGGGGGCCGAGCGGCACAACCTGCATCTCGACGGTGTACTTCTGCGGATCATCACTGATGCTGACCGGCGGTTTGCGTTCAGGCAGTAACCAGGGCGAGGCATAGATGATGTAGATCAAACCGAGGATGGTGGCCGGCACACCAGCGAGTGCAGGTGCGAAGAAGCCCAGCGTCTCGCCGCCGACCTGTTTCTCCATGAACAAATCACGCACAATAAGGTTGGTACTCGTGCCCATCAACGTGCACATTCCCCCCAAGATTGCAGTGTAGGAAAGTGGCAACAGTAGCCGACTCGGGCTGGCACCAATCCGTTTGCTGACATCGTGGACGACTGGCAGCAACGCTGCCACGACCGGGGTGTTGTTGAGAAAACCTGACAATGCTGCGACGGGCACGAGGATCCGAAGCAGCGCGCTGCGCAGGCCTTTAACACCACCCAACAACCATCCCGTGGCGTATTCGGTCCCACCGGTCAGTTCCAGCCCTGAGACGATTGCGAACAACAGCGCAATGGTGACGAGCCCCTTGTTGCCAAAGCCAGAAACCGCGTCAGCTGGTGTTGGCAGTTTAGCGGTGCCGGAGAGGTCTTGCGCGAGGACAAGAATTGCCAGCCCAGCCAGAGCGAGCAGATCCGTCGCAGCCACACGCATGGCGAGACTCAATAACAAACCGGCCGCGACCGCCAGGGTCAACCACATCTGCCAATCGGCCGGGAGCATCATGAAACAAGAATCTCAAAGCGTAGGAGTTAGGCAACCTAGAGTGAGGCCACCCAGAGTAATTCATCAGACCGATATCGTCGCTCCTGAATTGCCATTAAACTAGCCCCCGTCCGCTCCGAGTCGAACTCGCTGCCACTCCTTCCCCTCCACTCTCCCAATCTCCCGCCTCATGTCTGCCACATCACCGCCGCCTGCGCCGGCTCCACCGCTCGCTTCCAATGCGGCACACGCGTCTCGGCCCGGTCCATGGATCATCGCTGGACTTGTCGTGCTGTTGCTGATCTTGCATCAGGACAATTGGTTTTGGACCGACGGCCGCCTCGTATTCGGTTTTATCCCCATCGGTTTATTCTGGCACGCCTGTCTCTCGATCGCCGCCTCGTTTACGTGGTTTCTGACGACCAAAATCGCATGGCCGATCGAGCCTGAATTTGAGGCTGCCGTTGACGCCAACACTGGCGATGAAGATGTATCGGGGGAGGTGGTTCAATGATGTCCATAAATTCAATTGGTACGTTGATCGCCCAGGCACCTGGCCCCGCTGCCGATGGCGGTTGGCTGACGCATCCTGGGTTACCGCAGTTCGTCATCATCCTGATTTACCTATCGCTGCTACTGCTCCTCGGCGTGTTTTCGAGTCGCTTGTTCAGCGGAACCAAAGAGGACTATCAGGTCGCCAGTCATTCGATCGGACCGTTCCTGCTGTTGATGAGTATTTTCGGCACGACGATGACCGCATTCGCGCTCGTTGGCAGCAGCAGTGAAGCGTTCAAGGAAGGCATTGGTGTGTACGGGATGCTCGCCAGCAGCAGCGGGATCATTCACTCAATGTGCTTTTTCCTCATTGGTGTGAAGGTCTGGAAGGTCGCCCGGGTGAGAGGATATACCACACAGATAGAGTTTTTCCGCGATCGCCTCGATAGTGACTTCATCGGCCTGCTTCTGTTTCCGATCTTAGTC
Organism: Allorhodopirellula heiligendammensis; assembly: GCF_007860105.1. NCBI lineage: Bacteria > Pseudomonadati > Planctomycetota > Planctomycetia > Pirellulales > Pirellulaceae > Allorhodopirellula > Allorhodopirellula heiligendammensis. The sequence continues at coordinate 58,705 of NZ_SJPU01000004.1, read as the reverse complement.
GGGCTGGTTATTCCCTATCTACTTGTGGGCGTGATTGGCGGCGGCACGGTCGTACAGACACTGACGGCGGGACTGTCACCGGATTGGTTTCCAGCATTGCTCCCTGACGGATCTCCCAACCGTGGGCTGCACGGAGGTATTCCACCGTGGCTCGGGGCATTGTTGATATGCGGCGTCGTGTTGGTGTATGTATTCATGGGTGGGATGCGTGGGACAACCTGGGCGAACACGTTTCAAACGATGGTGTTCATGATTCTTGGTGTCGTCACGTTTGTCGTGATTGCCAATCGTCTCGGCGGGCAGGTTAGCTTCCTCGACAACCTGAAGGTGCTCGGCGAATCGATTCCGGTCAACCGTGCGACGCGAGTCGATATGAGTAAGAGTTTGTTCTTCACGTATCTGTTAATCCCCTTATCGGTCGGCATGTTCCCGCATCTATTCCAACACTGGATGACTGCGAAGAGTGCGGCATCGTTCAAGATTCCGGTGATCTGCCATCCGCTCTTCATCATGATCGTATGGGTGCCGTGCGTGCTCGTCGGTGTGTGGGCGACAGGTGAGTTCGCCCCGAAACTGCCGCTGATTCCCGGTACCGACAAGGTCAATGCGAATGCGGTATTGCCGTTTTTGGTGAAGACACAGACTGGCCCCATTCTTGGTGGTTTTCTCGCAGCTGGGATTTTGGCTGCGATTATGTCGAGTTTGGACAGTCAGTTTTTGTGCATTGGCACGATCTTCAGCAATGACATTTACACGCACTATCGTGGAGCGGAAAACGTCAGTGATAAGCAACAGGTATTTACAACGCGGATGTTCATTATCGCCATCGTGGCGGTGACCTATTTTCTGAGTCTCGACAATCCGACGAGTGTGTTCGCTCTTGGGGTGTGGTGCTTCAGCGGCTTTAGCGCTTTGTTCCCGATCGTGTTCCTGGCGCTCTATTGGCGGGGGCTCAGCGCGGCAGGGGCGATCAGCGGTGTGTTCGCGGCGATCGTGAGTTGGAGCATCTTGTTCTATCACGGCATCAATGCTCCCGAGGGACTGCGTGAGTTCAACCTCCAACTGCATCTGGGCGGTGAAGTGTATTTGATCATGCCGGTGGTTGTGATGTTCTTCAGCTGCCTGATCACGACGGTAGTCGTGTCATTGGTGACACCGAAGCCCAAGCCTGAAACACTGGCGAAGTTTTTCTAGCTGTTGCTTCCGAGGCAATCGTTGTGGCTTCCAGATGACCAGACCGGCCGGAAGCTACAACGAAGGGGCCTGGAATTAAGCCTGACAGGGTTGCGAGATTGCCATTGCGCGGGCGTTAAGCTGCCCGTAGTTCAAGTGCCCCCTCTTGATCCTAGGACTTCGGCCAGACGGCCGCGTGGATGGGCTACTGGTCCATTTTGCGCGGAGCGGGTAGATTTTCGCCCTACTCAACCGCTGCATAACCGACCGGGAATCTACTGGTGAACTACGAAACGATCGTCTCCGCAGAACAACTCGCCGAGTTTTGCGAGCGAATTGCGACGGAGCCGGTAATCGGATTCGATACCGAGTTCGTATCTGAAGACTGTTATCGACCCGAGTTGTGCTTGATTCAAGTTGCTGCTGGGGAGCATCTCGCGATTATCGATCCATATCCCGTCGGCGATACGCAGCCGTTCTGGGATTTGCTAGTGACCCCAGGCCGTACCGTCGTCGCGCATGCGGCACGTGAAGAGATTCGGTTTGCCTATCGTTACACCGGCAAGCCGATTGCGGGCTTGTTCGATACCCAGTTGGCCGCGGGTTTCGTCGGTATCGAATATCCTGCCTCGCTGGGCACGCTCGTCCAGAAGTTGGTCGGGCTGACGCTCCCAAAGGGCGAGACTCGTACGAATTGGAGGCATCGTCCGCTGACCAGCGAGCAGCTCACCTATGCGTTGCACGACGTGACCAATCTGTTTGAAATGTTTGAGAAACTTCGCGGCGAAATCGATCACCTCGATCGGATGTCCTGGGTCGTGGAAGAAACACAGCGACTGCAGCAAAAGGTGATGGACGCGGAAGAGTCAGAGAACTGGCATCGCGTCAGCGGCAGTTCAGGACTGAAGCCCCGCCAGCTTGAGATTGTCCGTCAGCTCTGGCGTTGGCGTGAAGCGATCGCCAAGAGTAAAGATCGTCTGCCACGCCGCATCATGCGCGACGACCTCATCGTCGAACTGGCCAAACGCGGTTCTGCCGACGCGGCCAAAATTCGCAGTATACGCGGGCTCGAACGCCGGAATTACCACGACCAATACGACGATATTGCCGCTGCCATTCAAACGGGACTCAACGCTCACGAAGATGATCTTCCGCGGCGCTCACGCGGTCGATCTCGCGCCGCATCGCCGATGTTAAGTCAATTTCTATCTACCGCAATCGCTTGCATCAGTCGCCAGCATAAAATTGCTCCCGCAATTGTGGGTAACTCCGACGATGTGAAGGATCTGCTCGCCTATGAATTGACCCCGCGGCGCGGTGCGGCGGTACCCGCCCTGCTGCAAGGTTGGCGGGGCGACATTGTGGGTAAAAACTTCCGGAAGATACTCGCCGGAAAATTAGCGATCCGCGTTGCCGATTTAACGGAAGATCAGCCACTCGAATTTTTCAATTGCGAGACGACTCAGTAGCGCATCGCACAGCATTGAAACACGCGACGAAAGCCACCGGCGATTGTTTACGTCGCAAGAAAAATCTCTTCCGGGTAATGCACCTGGACGAGCGTCAAACCATTGGCGGGGGCTGTGGCCCCAGCACGTTTACGGTCTCTCGACTCCAGGACGTCATCGATCCACCGCAGCGGCTGGCGACCGCGACCAACCTCCAACATGGTGCCGACGAGGTTGCGCACCATATTGTAAAGAAACCCATTGCCTTCGACTTCGTAGTACCAACGTTGGCCGAGATTGGCGACCCCGCCCAAGCGGTCGCCACCGACGTGGCGTGGGTCCGCCACCCACGCGCTGTGCGTAATCGTTCGTATCGTGCTGGCCCGAGGCGCACCCGTCGCCTGAAATGCTGCGAAATCGTGCTCGCCGATCACACGTTCTGCCGCCGCCTGCAACAGATCGGTATCGATTGCCGTGTGCACCCGGAGGTGAGTTCGGATCGCGAAAGGATCACGCTGGCCCCCAAATTGTACCTGGTAGCGATATCGCTTGCCGATTGCGTTGGCGATGGGGTGAAAGGACGGAAGGGTTTCACGGACCGCTAAAACGGTAATGTCGGGGGGCAGGCGTGAGTTCAACCCCCGCAGTACCGCTGTCGTATCAGCCCGCCATCCCGGCAGCACGCAGCGGGCAACCTGCCCCCATGCATGCACCCCAGCATCGGTCCGACCGCTGCCGAGAATCCGCAGGGAATATGATGAGGGATCCCGGGGGGATTCACGGTCGCCTGTTCCGATCCCCGACGGATCGGAAATTTCGTCGCTCGTGTGGGCGTTATCCGCTGCGGACTTACCCAAGAGTGTCGCAGCGGCCTGTTCCAGTTCCCCCTGAATCGTGCGCTGCCCGGGTTGTACCTGCCACCCGGAATATTCCGTTCCATCGTAAGCGATTGTTAAATGAAACGTGCGAGACATGAAGTCGGGAGAGGAGAAAAGAGGAGACATTGCCGAAGTAGAATATTGTCCCCACACGATACATTCTCACATCGAGAGCGTGTATCCTAGTGCATGTTTGCCGCATCTGAGGTTCGATCCTGGGGATTGCCAGGAGCACATGTTGGATGCGGCTGAACGCGGGATACTCGATCGATATCTCGACGCGAGCGATTCGTTGAACCGCATGTCCGAAAGGTGGCAGTTTTGCGACTTTGAGCGAGCGGAGATGGCGTTGGAAACCATCGGTCACGCGGTGAGATGCCTCACGTGAATAAACATGCACGACCGCGAGGTGTTGCCCACGCAGTATCAATGATATCGATATTAATATGTTTTGTTGTACGAAATCAAGAAACTTACCTTCTCACCCACCCAGAGCTATGCACACACTGCCACGCCGTCATTTTTTGCAAACACTTGCCGCAACCGCTGCGGTGACCGGACTGTCCGCCAAGTCAGCGTTGGCGCACGACGGTGAACATGAGCACGCACCGTTCAAGATTTCGCTGGCCGAATGGTCATTGCACAAGGCTCTGCGGAGTTCGGAGTCAGGAATATCCAACCTGGACTTTCCACGAATCGCGAAAGAAGAATTTGGCATTGATGGCGTGGAGTACGTCAATCAGTTTTTCAAGGATAAGGCGCGTGATCAGAAGTATTTGACGGACCTGAAGAGTCGGTGCGATGACCACGGCGTGACCAGCGTGCTGATTATGGTTGACGGCGAAGGCCAGATAGGCGATCCCGATCAGGCAAAACGTAAGAAGTCAGTTGAGAATCATCATCAATGGGTGGACGCGGCCAAGTTTCTGGGATGTCATTCCATCCGTGTCAACGCAGCGAGTGGTGGTAGCTACTCCGAACAGCTTGACTACGCGGCTGATGGATTGCGTCAGCTAAGTGAGTATGCGGCCCAGCAGGACATCAATGTACTCGTAGAAAATCATGGCGGTCTGAGCAGCAACGCGGCTTGGTTGGCAGTCGTTATGGAGCGAGTCGGCATGGACAACTGCGGCACTTTGCCAGACTTTGGGAATTTCCACATCCGGCGTGGAAAGGATCCAGAATCGTTTGATCGCTACTTGGGCGTGCAAGCATTGATGCCTTACGCGAAGGCAGTCAGTGCCAAAACGTACGACTTCAACGAGGCTGGTGATGAAACGTCAATCGACTACTTCAAGATCATGAAAATCGTGACGGACTTTGGCTATCACGGTTACGTTGGGATCGAGTACGAAGGTGGCCGGCTTGACGAGTACGCCGGGATTCGGGCGACCAAGGCATTGCTCGAACGTGTTCGCAAAGAGCTAGCATGAACTTGACGCACTCCGACAAGTCGCCCAAAAAGATTCTGCTCGGGATCGCAGGTGGGATCGCAGCGTACAAGGCTGCTGACCTATGCAGCAAGCTTGCCCAAGCCGGATATCACGTGCAGGTCGTCATGACCCAGGGCGCGTCGGAATTCATCGGCGAGGCGACGCTGGCCGCTCTGTCGGGGCGGCCAGTGGTGATCCATGGGTTCGATACGAGATTCCCTCTCGGCCCACATATCGAATTAGCTCGCGATTTGGATGCCTTCGTAGTCGCTCCGGCGACGGCGGCGACTCTGGCTCGCCTAGCGCATGGACTGGCCGATGATCTACTCAGTACACTTTATCTGCAGAATACCTCCCCAGTTCTGCTTGCACCGGCGATGAGTGACCCGATGTGGAATCAGGCGAGTGTGCAGAGGAATGTCGAAATTTTGCGTGGTGACGGTTGTCACATCGTCGGTCCGGAAAAAGGTTGGCTGAGTTGTCGTGTCCAGGGTACCGGTCGGATGAGTGAACCGGCTAAGATCATCACAGAAATCAACGCACTCGTTTTGTAACGCCAGAGTCACTCATGACCGTCCATGTTTTCGGACACCGTAATCCTGACACCGATGCGATTTGTAGCGCAATCGCCTATGCGGATTTTTTGCGGCGAACAACCCGCCCCGATGCGGTGGCGGCGTGCTGTGGCGCACCGAATGAGCGGACGGAGTTTGCTCTTCGTCAGGCAAAAATCGGAATGCCGCGGATCATCATGGACGTTCGCCCGGAGCTGAAGGACATCTGCAATCGCGAGATGGTCTATGCTCGCCCTTCAGACGTCTTTTACGACGTTTATAAACGGATGAACAAGCACGGCCTACGTTCGATTCCAGTGCTTGACGACAACGATTGCTTGATCGGCCTGGCGACACTGCTAGATCTGCTCGACCTCGTCTTTCGCGGGGGAATGGAGTCTGGCCAATCTCGGGGCGTCCGCTCCACGCTCCGCAATGTGGTCTCGGTACTGGGCGGTGAGTTCCAGCACGAGGTGGATCCTGATCGCACCGAAGACATGATCGTCACGGTGGGCGCAATGAGTGCGGGGGGGTTCACCGACCGGCTCAGCGAGTTCCCTCCGGAGCGATTGTTGGTCGTCAGTGGCGACCGCCCGACGATTCAATTGCCCGCCTTGGAGATGGGCGTTCGAGCGTTGGTTGTCACAGGTGGATTTGAGCTGTCGAGCGGGTTAGTGGAACTGGCTCGAAATCGTGGCGTGGCCGTGATCCGCAGTGACTTCGATACCGCCTCGACGACAACGCGGATCAAAGCGGCGCAGGTAATTGAGGACGCGATCGATCGAGATTGCCAAACTCTGTCTGCCAAAATGCCGGTGACGACTGCGAAGCAACAGATCTACCGATCATCGCAACCCATGTTTCCCGTCGTCGAGGGCAAAAAACTGGTTGGGGTGCTGAGCAAGAGTGATCTTGTCCATCCGCCACGCCCGCAGTTGATCCTGGTGGATCACAACGAACTCGGCCAAGCCGTTGAGGGAGCTGACGAGGCAGACATCATCGAGGTCCTGGATCATCACCGGCTCGGTGGCTCATTAAAGTCAACTGGTCCAATCCGTTTCACCATGGATCCGGTAGGCTCCACCTGTACTCTCGTTGCGCGGATGTTCCGTCAGGCGGCCATCGATCCTGAGCCGGGCATGGCACTGTGCATGGCGTCGGGAATCATCAGCGACACGCTGTACCTGCGCTCACCGACGACGACGGACGTTGATCGCGACATTTTGGATTGGTTACAGACCTTCTGCAAAATGCCGATGGAACAATTTGCAACAGATTTTTTTCAAATCGGCTCGGCGCTGCGATCTTGCCCGCCCGATAAGGTCGTGCGAGAGGATTGCAAGCAGTTCGAGGAAGGCGGAAAGCGGTTTTCGATCTCGCAAATTGAAGAAATCGGCTTCGATCTGTTCTGGCAGCGTCAGAGCGAATTGGCAAAGGCGCTCGAGGGATTGGCATCGGAGAATTCGCTCGACTTCTCCGCTCTGATGGTTACCGACATTTCCAGTAATGGAAGTTTGCTATTGATGAGCCGCGAGCCGGACGGTTGGGATGAGATCAATTATCCGCAACTCGAGGATATGCTTTACAAACTCGATAACGTCGTCAGTCGCAAGAAACAGTTGCTGCCGCTTATCAGTAGCTTGCTCGAATCGGCTGCGCTGCCACAATGAGCTCGCCTGACGCGTGAATACCCGCTTTATCCTGGCAATGGGATGGATCTCTTGGTCGGGTGGATCTTTATCGACGGTGCAGGTCGTATATGTCCCGGTCGCCAATGTAGCATTGAATGCACTCGTCAACACAATATGGCCGCGGCCAGGGAGATGAATACTTGAACGAATACACCGATTTGCAGTGGTGGGATGACGATCTTGCCGACCGTTTCGACGGTTTAATTTTCGATTGCGACGGCACTCTCTCTGATTCCATGCCTCTGCACTATGTCGCGTGGCGGGATACGATGTCGCAACGTGGGGTCGAGTTCACCGAAGAGCGGTTCTACTCGATGGGCGGTATGCCCACGGAAAAAATCATTTCGCTCTTGTGCGATGAACAGGGCGTCCGTGTCGATATCGACGCGACTGCAACGGCAAAGGAAAATGCCTTTGAGACATTGATGGATGAGTTGCAACCGCTCGAAATCGTTTGTGAAGTTGCGGCACGACATCGCGGGCGACTGGCGATGGCTGTCGCCAGTGGTGGTATTCGTCCCATCGTCTCACGGCAGTTGCAGCAACTTGGGATCGCCGATTGGTTTACTGCGGTTGTCACGAGTGAGGACACGGTTGGCCATAAGCCTGAGCCGGATGCGTTTTTGCGGGCTGCTGAGCTGCTCGACGTGTCGCCAGCACGCTGTCTCGTGTTCGAAGATTCACCTTTAGGATTCGAGGCCGCTGTCCGGGCGGGGATGGAGTTTGTCGACGTGCGTACCAAAATTGTGCGGTAGCCGTTGGCGGCAGTTTGATAAATTGAGCGATTTCGACGACTTGCGGAACTGGGCATCTCACGTGATCCCCAATGAACTCGCTGGGTAGGAAATTCCTTGACAGCAGAGTTTGCTTCCGCTTCTCCGGGCGAAGCGATCCTACCACAGTTGCATCAGCGTGACAAAAATTTCTGACGCCGCCGCCATGCCTTGAAAATCTCGCACACCTAGCTCACCGCTGCGAAACCCACCACAAACCCGGATGGACCATAACTTCGGCACCGGCACCATGAGCGGACGCACCACCCCACGCGCTCTGACTGAGTCTACAATCACTATCTGTCCTGAATTCGATACAAACTTGAACACCTTCTGAATGCAATGATGCAATCGACAACGACATTCAGAGTATGCCTGGTTATCGGCCTCTCGCTGGCGACGGTTTCTAACGCTGCAGCCAAGGTTGAGCGGCCAAACATTATCGTGTTTTACACTGATGACCACGGCTACGCGGATATGTCCTGCCAAGGAGTGATTGATGACATCAGTACACCCAACGTCGACGCCTTGGCAAGAACCGGTGTGCTCGCGCGGCATGGCTATAGCACCGCGCCGCAATGTGTGCCGTCCAGAGCAGGATTGTTAGTTGGTAAGTTTCAATCCAAGTTCGGCGTTGAGTCCAACGGCCACTCGCTTGCGGGTTTTGATCGCGAACTGACAATCGCTGAACGTCTGCAGAAAGCGGGATACATCACCGCTCAATTTGGAAAGTGGCACCTTGGCCCAGGGTCGCAAATTGTCGAACACGGGTTCAAGCATGTTTTCAACCAGAACTCTGGCGGGCCCTTCGTCGCCAACATCAATCTTGATGGTAGCGATCGAGAACTGTCGACTCAGCGGCAACAGATGTACCACATTGATGCATGTAGCCAAGCCGCTGCTTCGCTCATCGAGCGTTATCGGGATCATCCATTTTTCCTATACGTCGCGTACCGCGCGCCACACGTGCCCTTGGACGCCCCGCAACAGTATCTCGATCGATTTCCCGGCGAAATGCCTGAACGGCGACGGCAAGCACTCGCCATGTTGTCAGCCGTCGATGATGGGGTCGGATTGATCACTCGCACGCTGGCCCAACACCGCTTGAGAGAAAATACATTGATCTTCTACATCGGTGATAACGGGGCGCCGTTGAAAATTCATAAACTTGACGCCCCCGGAGGCGGCCCCGGTTGGGATGGATCTCTGAATGATCCACTCAACGGCGAAAAAGGCATGCTCTCTGAAGGCGGCATGCATGTCCCGTTCGTCGCCTGCTGGCCGGGAACGATTCCAGCCGGACTCGTATTCGAACACCCGGTGAGCGCGCTCGATGTCGCTGCGACCTCCGCTGAGCTCGCCATGCTCGAGTCAAAGCCAGAGGACTTCGACGGAGTTAATTTAATTCCGTACTTTACCGGTGCAAGGAAGGAAGCCCCCCATGAGTTTCTCGCTTGGCGTTGGTCTGCCCAGTCGGCGATTCGTGAGGGTGACTGGAAGCTGCTCCGCGGCGGCGATCGAGAGTATCTGTACAACTTAAAAAGTGACCTCGAAGAGCAACATAATTTGGCGGATGAACATCCCGAAATTGCTGATCGGCTGCGGGAGAAGCTATCGCATTGGGCCAGTAAACTTGATCCGCCCGGGCTGGCAAACGGTGACATGTCCAAGGCTGCAACTGACTATTTCGATTTCTATCTCGACGGCAAACCGGCATCACCTGCACCAAAGAAGTTCCTGCCGAACTCCGATTCGGCGGAGTCCAAGTCTGAGATGCAGAATCTCGCATCTCCGTGGACCATTCGAGGCGGCAAAATGACAGTCACTAGAGAAGGATTGCGATTAGAACCCCACAGACCCGATGCGCCACAAGCACCGTTCATTACCAGAAACGGCTTAAACTTGGCCGGCCCTGTTTCCGTCCGAATGGTTGTCAAGACGACAGCGTCAGGGGCACTCGGTGTCTCCTGGCGAACCTCCATGGACGAGAGTTTCGTCGAAGGCAATCGAGTCAACTTCGCCGCAGAGAAATCGGACCAGTGGCAAACCATCGAGACACGCATCCCCATTGAGTTAAAAGTCATCCACGTCCGTATTCACCTTCCGCCTGGAACGACCTCGGTCAAGTCCGTCGAACTGATTCCGACCACCGGTCCGGCCATAACGCTGATAAAGTAGCGGATCATCATTGCTGGAAAGCCAAATTCGGTGCTCACCGTTGCGGACGATCAAGCGTGCTCAGCATGCCAGTGGAGCAAAGTTTGATTCGTTTTAGCGGGAACAGAGACTCTATCGATCAGTTGTAAGCGCCGGACGAGGGGAAGTCGTGGTTTATTCACGGGTATCTAGCGCGCGGACTCACCTGCCAACGCTTTTCGACTGGCGATTTCGATTAGGCCTGGAGCCGGACTGGACATGTTTCGCTACAATGGACGCCGGCGTTCGGATCGGAAGACACCGGCGAACTGCTGTTTAGCAACCCACGAGGAAAACTATGTTGAGGCTTGGCCCGATCGCGTCGTGCACCCTAGCATTCTGCCTGATGGCGATCGCTGCAAATGCAGCGGAACCCCAATTGCTGTGGCCCGATGGGGCCCCAGGAGAACGAGGTGATATTGGTGAAGAACACGATACGACGAGCGCCGAGGAAACGACCAATCGCGTCATCCGGCTGGGAAATGTCTCCGAACCAACAATGACGCTGTATCGTGCCTCCGACAACTCCGAGACAGCGGCGACTGTAATTGTATGCCCCGGCGGCGGCTATCACATTCTCGCAATGGATTTGGAGGGCACCGAAGTCTGTGAATGGCTCAACTCGATTGGCGTCAACGCGGTGTTGCTGAAGTATCGTGTGCCACGGCGTGAAGGCTTGCCTGCTCACGCGGCACCTCTGCAGGACCTGCAGCGCGCCTTGGGATTGGTTCGTGCTCAGGCGGATTCATGGAATCTCGATCCGCAGCGGATTGGTGTGCTGGGTTTTTCAGCAGGGGGCCACCTGTCGGCGGCTGCGAGCACCCAATTCGACAAGCGGACCTATGAGCCAATCGATGACGCCGACCGAGTGAGTTGCCGGCCCGATTTTGTGATTTTGATTTATCCTGCGTATTTGGCCCAGAAGCAAGCGCTGGAGTTGCCGCCAGAGCTGAAGGTCACCGAAAAAACGCCCCCCACGTTCTTGTTCCAGACCGAGGATGATGGCACCCACGTCGAGGGAACTTTGATGTATTACCTTGCTTTGAAACGCGCCCAGGTCCCCGCAGAAATGCATCTATTTCCCAGTGGTGGCCACGGCTACGGACTACGGGGATCTGAGCGAGCTCCCGAGTCATGGCCGCAGTACGCCGAGGCTTGGATGCGAGATTTAGGCGTTCTGAACTAAAGCGTTGATCCCCATGCTTGTGCTCGTCACCGCCGTCGTCACCGCCAGTCTCTTAGGCAGTATGCACTGTGTGGGGATGTGTGGTCCGCTGGCGATCTGGGCCAGCGGTGCGGGCGAAAGTGCGTCTCGACGGCGAATCGTTTGGTCAACGTCGCTCTACCACTTCGGCCGCTTAACCACTTACGTGATCGCGGGTTTGATTGCCGGTGGGATCGGTAGCCTCGTTGATATCGGTGGCCAAACATTCGGGTTTCAATTAGCTGCCGCCCGCGTGGTCGGCATGCTGATGGTATTGATCGGGGCTTGGCGACTCATGGGATTGGCGTGGGCGATGCGAGGCGCGGGGAGAATGGCATCGGCGCCAAGTCGAGTTGGTGGATTGCTCGTTAAGTTGCGGCCCTATGTATTTCAGTTGCCGGCCAGTGCTCGAGCGTTGGCGGTGGGTATGCTGACAACGCTGTTACCCTGTGGTTGGTTGTACCTATTCGCGTTGATTGCCGCGGGGACAGGTAGCGTTCTGATGGGTGGTGTCACCATGGCGGCGTTCTGGGTAGGAACAGTGCCTGCACTGACCGCGTTAATTGCAGGAACACAAACGCTCTCACGCGAGTTCGTGAAAGTCGTGCCTGTCGTTACGGCCATTTTATTGATTGTCGCTGGCGGGTTCACAGCAACCGGACGGGGTTTCGCTGGCCTGAATTCGATGTCGGATCTAGGTGGGGGCGGTTCCCTCGATCTCATGGGCGATCGAAATGGTCAAATACCCACGGAATTCTGTAATGGCGGCGTGGGGCAGCGGGAACCGGGATCGCTCCCGTTCGCAGTCGATCAGCGGAGCGCTCCGCCGGCGGGTACCAGCACATCAGACTGATTGATGTTTAAACTATGACGCCAACTCAATCTCCTGCCATTACACCAACGCGCATTTCGCGGCCCTGTATCCATTGCGGTGAACCAACCGATAGCTACCCTGACCAACCGTCCGAAGAGATATTCTGCTGCAACGGCTGTCGCGGTGCCTATGAGCTGATTCATGGTTGGGGCTTGGAGTCCTATTACGGACTGCGTGATCAGCTTGGACGTGGAACGGCGACGCGCGTTAATGAAAAATCGCACCGCTATGATCGGTTTGATAGCGAGGAGTTTCTTGGTACTTCCACGCCGCGACGCACTGACGACGGTTTGCTGTGCAGCGAGCTTGCAGTGCATGGCCTGCACTGTGCCGCGTGTGCATGGTTGATCGAGAATGCGGCACGACACACCCCGGGTTGGAATGCGGCGCGAGTCAAGATGAGCGATCATACGGTAAGAGTTGTGTACGACCCAGCCACAACTGCGCTGAGTCAGATTGCTCGTTTGCTCGACCGACTAGGCTACGAGCTTGCACCACTCTCACCAGAGCGCGATTCTCACTTTCAGAATGAGAACCGACGTCATTTGATTCGCATTGCGGTCGCGGGGTTCTGTGCAGCCAACGCGATGTGGATCGCGGTGGCACTCTACGCAGGAGATCTGCAAAGTGTTGCGGTCGAGCATCGCTCTTTTCTAGCGTTGACCGGTACCCTGTTAGGCGTCGCATCGGTGCTGTTCCCAGGACGAACGTTTTTCGTCGGTGCTTTTGCATCGCTGAAGTCACGCGTGCCGCATATGGACCTCCCGGTTGCTCTCGGTTTGGCGGTTGGTACGGTGGCAGGAGTTGTCAATGTGATTGTGGGCGGTAATCAATTGTATTTTGATTCGCTCGCGGTGCTCGTGTTCCTACTGTTGATTGGTCGTTGGATTCAGTTTCATCAACAGCATCGGGCCGCCAAGGCTGTCGATCTGTTACTTCGTATCACGCCTCGACATGCCGCTCGCGTGAATTCCGACGGCACAATCGATACGGTATTGGTGGATATTTTGAAGAGTGGCGATTGTGTTCGTGTGGATGCGGGCGAAAGCATCCCTGTCGATGGCGAAGTTGTCCACGGCGAATCCCTACTCGATCGGTCCCTGTTAACCGGTGAAAGTGTTCCGGTTGAAATTTGCGAAGGTGGTGAGGTTTCTGCCGGTACGCTGAACCTGCAGCGGCCCCTTGATATTTGCGTACACTCAACTGGCCGCGAAAGTCGCATCGGTCGTGTGATGCAATCGGTCGAGGAAGCCATGAGTGACAAAATTCCGATCGTGCAGTTTGCGGATTCGATCGGGGGCGTGTTTGTCGTGGCAGTGACGCTGCTGGCCATTGTCACGTTTCTGTGGTGGCTACCGCAGGGGTGGGCGATGGCTGCATCCAATGCGACGGCGTTGTTGATCGTGGCGTGCCCCTGTGCATTGGCGTTGGCCACTCCACTGGCGATTGCGGTTTCTCTCGGCCGTGCCGCCAAACACCGCGTGTTGATTCGCGACGGCACCACCCTGCAACAACTCGCGCGAGGCGGACGTATCTGGTTTGATAAGACGGGAACGCTGACGACGGGACAGCCCGATGCGTGGGTTGTATGGGGAGCGTCCGACGTGATCGCTGCCGCTGCAGCGGTGGAACAGCATTGCCGGCATCCAGTTGCTGCCGCACTGGTCCGGCTAGCACGCCGCACCGGCGTCCACACGCTACCTGACGCCCAACTCGATGCGGTGTATCGCCAAGGAGTGTTGGGGCACGCTGACGAGAGTGAAATTCTGGTCGGTAGCCCATCGTTTTTACGAAACCAAGGGTTCGGATTGGGCCAGGTTGTCTTGGACGCGATCGGTGATTGTACCGGACAGGCGGCCAGCCCGATTGTCATTGCCCGTGACGGCATCGTGGAGGCCGTGGTTGCGATCTCGGATGCAATCAAACCGGAAGCCGCTGAGACCCTGACACGATTGCGGCAACGTGGCTGGGAGGTTGGTATCCTCTCTGGCGATCATCCCGAAATCGTTAATCATGTCGCTGATCTCCTCGGGGTAGACCGAGAACTCACCTTTGGCGGCCTCAGTCCTGAGGAAAAACTAGCTGCGGTGCGGGGCGACAAGCGGTTTACGACTGCGGACGTGCCAACAACCGTCATGGTTGGCGATGGGGCAAACGATGCCGCTGCCCTGGCAGCCGCAGACGTGGGGATTGCCGTCCGCGGGGGCGTGGAGGTGAGCCTGCAGGCCGCCCCTGTCTTCATTGCCGACGATCACCTCCACCGGGTGGATGATCTCATTGACGCCTCGAGGCGTACGGACTGGCTAATTCGGACTGCCCTCGCCGTTTCCCTGCTGTATAATCTAGTCGCCGTCGCATTGGCAATGAGCGGCAAAATCAGTCCGCTCGTCGCCGCAATCCTAATGCCTCTGAGCAGCGTCAGTGTCCTGGCGGTAACATTGATGTGGCCCACCTACCCGTCCCAATCACTTCCAGCCCCTCGGGAATCATTGCGGTGAGCGTTCTGTATGTCGCACTTCCACTCGCATTACTCCTTGGCGGCGGCGGATTGCTCGCCTGTGTGTTGTGCATTCGTAGCGGTCAATATGACGATCTTGATACTCCCGCAGTGCGGATGCTAATCGATGACGAGGACGCCAAACGCTAACGCTCATAGACGCTGGCCTGGCGGCGGCTCATGCTCTGAGACGGCTGGTGCGCGTCAACGACGTCCACTGCTCACTCCAGCGGACTGATACCGTCAAAGTCTCGGGGAGCCCTCTTAGCCTGACACGTGGCGGACTGTTAAGGCGCTCATTCAGTTGGGCTTTCGATTGTTGAGCAAGAACCGCACGCAATCGTTACCCAAAATTGAGCCTCGCAGCACTATCTCACAATTAAATTGGTTAGCGAGTTCTCGGCTGCAAATTCCCAATCCACCATAGCCCGCTTCGTTGACAACGACTTGATTGGCACCAAAGGCGATGTTTCGAATTCCCGCAATCACGGCAGCGGAAAGACACATCGGACAAGGCTCCGCAGTCGCTAGCAACCAATATCCACCCAGGTCGGATCTCCCGAGTGAACGACTGGCATCGGCAATCGCATTCACCTCTGCGTGTGCCGCAGGATTATTCGTCGAATTCACAGTATTATTAGCGGCAACGACCTGCGTGCCGTCGACCGCGAAAATAGCCGCCCCGAATGGATTCTCCCCTGCCTGCACGCCCGCCGCCAACGCACTTTTCATCCAACGGGTTAACTGCTGGGTGTCGACTGCATTCAGGTGGAGCGTATGATCGCGAATCATTGCGGACTTCCAATGAGATGTTTCGGAACAGGCGGGGCTTCGTGCTGTGGGTTTTGCGATGCTTCCGCAGAGCAACCTTTCCGTACAGTTGCTACTGCATGGCCCCGTCATCTGACTCTCGCCAGATTTCGTTAACTGACGGACGAGCCCATGTTACGGAACGAGAAATCCCTCGCAATCCAAATGTCAATCACGTCGCTTCTTGGGAGTAAATCAGCGCCGTGTAGGGCGGCAGTTCTATTCGACCACTAAATGGTTTTCCGTCATATGCGGACGACTCTGCTTGGATGTCGCCACTCGCTTGCCCGGCAAAATCCTCGCTATACATTCGCCGATCACTGCTAAATCGTCGGCGCCACATCCCGCTCGCAGGCAAACCAAACTGATATTGTTCGAAGTGTTGGTTTGCGAAATTCGCAATCACAACAACATCGTCTCCAGGACCACCGTCGAAACCTCGCTGAAATGCCACAACCTTATTTCGGTGATTGATATGAAACACCTCGATTCGTTGTCCGGTGAGTCCCTTCGTGTTGCCATCGAGATTCCGGCGCAAGCGAATTAGTTTCTCTGTCAGCTTGATGATGCCGCCGTGTTCGCTCGCTTGGTCCCAGTCAAGTTCATCAGCATCTTGGAACCAGCCGTCGACCAGGAATTCTTGGCCCTGGAACAGCATTGGAATCCCGGGGGCGGTTAGAACAAGTGCCAATCCGAGTGTCGACCGCTTTTGAGCGAACCAGGCGTCGGGGTCATCGGAATCAATTTCGCTGGGCACACGTGCCTTGCCGTTGGCGACCTCATCGTGTGATTCGGTATAGACGACACGTCGAAAGGCGTCGCCATCGTACGCATGATAAAGTGCGTCTCGAACTTTGTTCATGTCACGGCCCGCATCATCCGACTGGGTGATGACGTCACGAATGGGATGCACGAACGCAGCGTCCCATTGAGTCGAAAACCCCGCACCACCTTCGCTGTCTGGCTTCGTAAGATAAGCGTTATCTTGGAGGTCCTCGGCAATAGTGATCGCCGAGGGCTTGTACGCATGCACTTCTCGATTGACCCACTGTGTGAGGCCCCACCCTTCAGGAATCTCCTGCTGACCGCTGGCGTCAACACTGCGAATGTAAAGGGTCATGTCGTAGCGGAGACCATCGACGTGGAAGTCTTCGAGCCACATCATCGCGTTATCGCGGATATAGGAACGCACTTCGCCACGACCATAGTCTGGTCGCGTGTCACCCCATGGTGTGGATGAGCGGTAGTCATTGTAAAAGTAGATACCGCCCTTGTCATTTTCGCTCCAACCATCGAATTGCCATAAATCGAGATCGCTGGGACCAAAATGGTTGTAAACGACGTCGAGAATGACAGCAAATCCGGCGCGGTGCGCCTCACGCACAAATGTCTTGAATCCAACCGGCCCACCGTAGGCGGTTTCAATCGCGTACGGATGCGCGGGATTGTATCCCCAGGAAAAGTCGCCGGCGAACTCGGCGAGCGGCATGATTTGTAATGCGTTCACACCGAGCTCCTTCAGGTAGTCGAACTTGCTGATGTAGTCCTCAAAGGTCCCAACGCTGTTGTCGTCGTTTCGGCAAAACGTTCCGATATGTGTTTCATAGATAACCAGCTCATTCCACGACGCCATTTGAAATGCGTCACCTTGCCAGTCAAATTGCGGGTCATGAATGATCCCGTTACCGACGGAATTGGTCACCTCTCGAACACGCGGATCAATCCGTTGGAACGTGCGCTCGCCATTTGAAATTTCGTATTTGTATTGATCGCCAGGCTTGGCGGCTTCAATGTACGTGTACCAACAACCTCCTTGATCCCGCTCCATCACATTGGCTTTCGATCTCCAATCGTTGAAGTCGCCGATGACCGATACGTTGTCCGCATGAGGTGCCCAAACGCGGAATGCAACACCGCGATCGAGCACGATCGGCCCCATCCCAGCCGCCTGGGTTGCATCGACAGCAGATTGAGCGGGTTCAAGCGAGGGAGTTGCTGGCATTTGAAAAAAACCTAAACGGAGGTTAGCTGAACTGAAAATTAAATTGAGGAAAGGTGATGGTTTGACGCTTAATTAGCATCGTCGACGTCCACCGTGACTGCCCCTGTGTCAAGGTTTCGCTCGACTTCCACACCACCACCACTCGATGTTTCAACGTCGAGAACCTTCTCTTTACGCTCACACCCGCTCGTGATAAGTCCAAAAGTAAGAATCGCTGCTGTCAGCACAATGTTTCGTGAATGAATTCGGGAAAGCATCAGTAGATATCCTAAAGGTGGGTGAAGAGCGTCAAAGAAGTCGATGCATTGTTCACGAGCCGTGAATTTTTGCCGTTATTTTGCGTGTCACGAATCTCGGCAGGAAACCAGCTGAAGTTTGCAAAGCTCGGTTCTTCCAACCCGGTATCACGACGTCAGTATTGTTACGATAAGCTTTGTATCCTGCTTTGGCTACGTTCTCAGCAGACATGGCTTGCGATTGGAATATTGGCAAACTCGACATTCCCGAATCGTCACCGAACCCGGTTGAAGTCGGGCCGGGCTCTAAACACGTAACGTGGAGCCCAGTGCCACGCAGTTCCTCATGGAGAGCTTCGGTGAAGGATAGAACGTACGCTTTGCTGGCGTAGTAGACGCACATGTTCGGCCCTGCCTGGTATGCTGCGATCGAGCCGACGTTGAGCACGCCCCCGTGGCCGCGTTCTAACATTGATGGCAACAGTAGGCGCGTCAGGCGTGTTAGCGAAACCACGTTTAACATCAGCATTTCTGTCTGACGATCAGGCGACAGCTCAGCAAATTTCCCGAGCGCTCCAAATCCCGCATTGTTGACCAAATTATCCACTTCAATGGATCGCGTGACCAATTCTTCATGCAATTTGTCCGCAGCATGGGGCTGGGCGAGATCACAGACGATCACCATCGCATTAACGTGCCACGCACGTCGAACTTCGTCGGCAAGGTTATTGAGCTCCGACTCGCTGCGTGCGGTTATGACAATGTCGTCCCCGCCAGCAGCGAACTGTTTCGATAACTCCCGCCCGATACCCGACGAGGCACCTGTGATTAATGTCGTTGCCATGCCAAGCACCCCTGAGCAGATTTTGAGTTAAAAATAAGATCGGCTCTTCACGCGATCCCAAGCCGACGGTGCTGGCTTCGATCTCATTAGCAGGGCCGTAACGGTGACTCCTACGACGACACCCGCAAAGAACCCGGTAAGCACCGATTCGGTTGGCCGTTCTGAGATGCACTCATCGGCCCGCATGTACGCGAACTGTGCCGCCTCGCTCGCCCGCTGCACCTGATCCGAAGCGGAGTGTGCGACCTTGTCGACGATAGACTCTTGCGGGGCGAACTCGGAGACAACGGACTCGATCTCATCGTGCCCCTCACTGACACGCTCTTTGACGAAGTCCACTAATCGACAGGTCTCGTTCTTGCATTCCGCCAGTTCATCACGGTTGATGTGTGGCCAGCGTTCGGTAATCGCGTCCCGGACACTCGCCCATGCTGCGCCCTCGTCGGTACCTCGCTTCGCTTCTACTTGATTAGACATTCTGAAATTTCCTGGAGTGTGTTTGACGCAACGCGATTCTTAAATATACCTTCGGCTCTATTAGCATGTAGTCGACGCCAACAGAGCCTGACAGCTAAATCCAAACGTGCTGGTTAAGCAACTGGACCGCGGCGTCCCATGATCAACCCGATCACGAACAGTACCAGGAACACGACGAACAGGATCTTGGCAATCGAGGCGGCAGTACCTGCCAAGCCGAGGAAGCCGAATGCACCCGCAATCAACGCGATGATTAAAAAAGTTAAAGCCCAGCCTAACATGGCTATCTCCCAGTAGTAGTGTTGAATTCCGCGTAGCTGTGAACATCACGTCTCACGCGATCGAGAGAGGTGTACCCGCATTTGCCGTGCCAGAACTTAACCAACCATCAAGATTATATAATAATCAGGCAAATGATCGCAGTTTCACGAGCTCCCTAGAATGATCTTTGGTCTTGATTCTGCCCATCACATAATTCGTGCGTCTGAGACCGTTCGCGTCGATAGGACGCGTGATCGAATCTCCATCAGATTGTTCGCCCGGGCACCAATCTCACTCTACCAAGAGAACTTTTACGTCAGGCTCGCGTCGTTGTGGCGCTGACACCGCTGCGGTATTAGAACGGGTTATAGATTCAATCGCCCTTAGCAACGCCATCGTGAGCCGAGTGTCGCGAGGCACCGGCAGCGTCGCCAACCCAGCCGACAACGCGTCTCGACAGCTTAGCCCACCATGGTTGTCAAAAAAACGCTGCTCAGACGCATGCAGCTGCAGCCCGATATCCATGGTCAAAGGCTTCCTCGAACAAGGCGATACCACTCAGGTCGGTACAGGCAAAATGCACGTTTCCAATCGATCGCAGTGCCGCTGCGCGAGCAGGATGGAAAATCGCGCCAACATGCGGTTGAGGCATCGCATGTCCCCATATCATGGCATCGAGTCGCGTGATCAAGGGGCGGATATCTGGATGGGCGAGCTCAAGATCCATAATCACTGTTTCTGCGACTTCGGACCAGGTCCGGGTAAGTAGCTTCTCACGGATGATGTTCGATTGGCCGTCCGTTAAGGCTTGGTACCACGTCAGTACCGTAGGGCCGTGATCCATGCCTAACTGATGTGTCGCGTTGACGTATCCCAACGACCCCGATGGTGAGATCACATTGTCCCAACTCATTGGAAATCCAGCTTCCTCAGGCCGATCGCGTAAGTGGATGTTTGCCACTACCCATGATCCGTACGAGAAAACCTCAGTGGGGATGTCGCGTGTCTCATCTCGTGATTTCATCCAGGCCGCGTCAAGCATTCGTGTCGCCACAAATTGTGGTACCGCCACAATCACATGCTCAGCTTCCATGGTCGTCATGGCGAAGGTCTCGCAATTCATCACATCGAGCATGAGAGAGGATCGCTCGAGATTTCGATTGGACGGTGTGACCCTCGCGACTGCTTGGTTGAGTCGCAAGCGATCTCCTAATGGTTCGACGAGTTTTTTGACTAGGAATCCATTGCCCGTTGGCCAGGTCATCACGCTTTGTGACTCACCGGATTGTTCATCGAGTCGAGCGGCGAAATAGAACACGCCTGCCCACGCACTGGTTTGATCAGCACGGAGGCCGTAATCATCTCGACAAGCATAGTCAACGAGCCATCGCAGGGGCGGCGAATCGAATCCACGATCGCTCATCCACTGCGCCATCGAAATCTGGTCGAGCTTCTTGGCAAGTTCAGCTGATGAACTTTGACGCGTCGGCAAGGCAAACATACGTTTCCCATCTTCACCGACTGCAGCTGACATTCGCTTCATCTCGTCCAGGAACCGCTGCAGTTCATTTCGATCCGCTGGAGTCGCGATCGCATCAGGATACAGCCCGCCCCACCACTGTTGCTGCGCGAAGACTCGCTCCTCCGGCTCACGACACAAATACTGCTCGCTGACTTCAACCACGCCATTCTCATCAACGCGCAGCACGTCGCACTGCGTTAAAAACTCAACGAGCGGCTGATTGTCGGACTTCGGAACCGGTAGGTAGTGCGCTCCCCAAGGGAACTCGAAACCATTGGCGTTGTCGCACCGCGAGGTACCTCCGGGGACCGCCTCCAATTCCAGTACCAATATGTCCTCGATGCCCATTCGCTCTGCATGCCAGGCTGCTGATAAACCCGATACGCCGGCCCCAATGATGACGCACTGATGCTTCTCAGAAGCTGCTGGGGCTGCCTGCGATGGCGCTGTGAAATCTCGGATTCGATGACCGACGCGGTGATTCTGAAGAATCAGCTCACCTTTACCAGGCAACGGATCGGAAACCATTCTGGAAAGCCGGTCACATCCTATCGCCGACGCAAACAGACCTGCGGCGGCAGAGCCGAACGCCATTTCGACCAACTCTCGCCGTGAGTACCGCAGGGGATGCTTTCCCATCTCACGCCGCGTCCAGCAAGAGATAGCTTACATAGCCGACGTACAGTAAGACCATCACAACGCCCTCGACCCGCGTCACTCTTTGATGAGTTCGGAGAACAATCCAAGTCACGATCGCGGCACCAATCATGACAGGAATGTCGAACACTTCGATGGAGCGCAGAACATTGAGGCCGACCGGTGAAACGACGGCCGATACACCAAGCACCGCGAGTATGTTTAGGATTGTACTACCGACCGCATTGCCAATCGCAATTCCACGCTCACCTTTCAAAGTGGCCGCCACGGACGTCACCAATTCAGGCAAGGATGTACCAACGGAAACGATCGTCAGGCCAATCACGGCTTCGGACAGCCCAAAGAACCGCGCGAACGTCACCGACCCAGCGACAAACCATTCGCATCCTAAAATCAATCCACCAACACCGAGGGCCAATATCAGCAACTGCAATGATGCAGCTCCCACCGTACGGCCCCAGGATGCTTCTGGCATCGGCTCTCCTGCGACATCGTCGACGAAGTCTTCGATCGATTCAGGAGCCTTACGTTTGCCCAACTTGTACGAAATTCCGAAGTACACTAACAACGCGACGAGCAGTCCGACTCCGTCAACTTTGTCGATTTGGCCGTCGTATCCGAGTACCCCCATCGCGATACACGTCGCCACCATGAAGGGCGCGTCGAAGGATGTGATCTGACGATCGACGGGCAGCGTTGCCACGATCGCGCTGAATCCTACGATCACCAACATGTTAAACAGATTGCTGCCGACCACATTGCCGATCGTAATATCAGCCTGGCCTTGCATGGCCGTCGCCACGCTGACCGCCATCTCCGGTGCGCTGGTGCCCAGCGAAACCACGGTCAATCCGATGAACAGCGGGCTCAGACGAGCTAAAATTGCCAGCCGTGACGCCCCGCGTACCACGCCCTCGCCGCCCAAGAGCAATAGCAGTGCACCTGCCACAAGTTGTCCGACAGCGAAAAGCATGAGATGCGGCTAGCGAGAGTAAGGAGATGGGGCGAATCGCGGACACACCTACCGTCCGGCACACACCGGCCTACCGTCCGAAACACACCCGCGGTCCAGCGTGACTAGCGGTGAGATTACCAGAGCCGATTCTACTCGTCACCAGCTGATGAAAAGTTTCACTGACGCTTCCGCGACACCTGCTTACAAAAAAACCACGCTATTTTCAAATAACGTGGCCTTTTAAACATAGCGGGAGTCTCCTCCCGCGACACTCCGTCAACGTAGATCTAACTGGGATCGTGCGAATCGTCCCAGAATCCTCCGAGTTGATGGATCGCTGAGTGCAAGCGGCTTTTCACCGTACCGACGGGAATCCCAAGGACTTCCGCAGCTTCGCGATACTTGAGACCGCGATAGTACACCAGCTCGACGACCTGCTGCATGGGTTTCCCCAGCTGGGCGACAGCCTCGTGTACCCATCGTCCGTTTTCTTCACGAGCGGCTTCGGCGAGTGGATCAGCGCTCGCCCCAACCAGTTTCTCCGACCAACTTCCGCCCCGGTCATCGTCCTGCCATCCCCCAGGGCGATCCAAACTTACCATCCGGTGACGCTTGTTCCGTCGCTGCACGTCGATTGCTTGGTTAGTGGCAATCGCATACAGCCACGGCCGGAAACGACGTGTCAGATCGAATTGTTGACACTTCAAATGCACTTGCAAAAAAGTGCCTTGGAACGCATCTTCCGCCATTTCGGCATTTCCCATGTATCGACGCAAGTATGCGTAGATCTCACGTTCATAACGCCGCATCAAAGCCTCATAGACCGCGCGGTCGCCCGATTGGCGATACCTCGAGATGAGTTCTTCGTCAGTGATCTCGTGTTCCGAAGAAGCCGAATCGGTTCCGCTGCGGATAGAATCCGTTTTGCGCGGCGAGACGTTGATCGGCTTTTCTGGAGCGAGAGTGCTCATTGAAAAGTTCATGGGTTCCGTCTGCTTAATAAAAAGGAATGAAAACAGTCACAGCCGCTCGTTCGTAGTAGCTACGAATCCGCGAAAAATGTCCGAAGAAGGCTTGCTTCTCAATCAATAAATGCTCATTAGGTGAGATAACCCGCCGACAAAAACTTCTGTTTCGGCATTTTGACTCAAGATTTGGCGAAATGACGCCGCGTCAGGTATGAAAAATCGAGTGAGTCGTGGATCGCGAAATGCGGAGGCAGTCCACACAACATTATCGCGTCCTCTGACCGGTAAGTCAACCATTCCCCCCGCGCCGGCGCGCGTTAGCAGACCTGGGCGCCCGACCAAATTGCCCCCGCGGAACAATCGCGCCCAGCGCATCGCAGAGCGGCCTATTTGCTGGGCTCGACGAGCTTCCCTTCAAGCAATTGCTCTGCGTCCGCAATGGCTGCTTTCATTACCTCAGCGATTTCAATCATACTGCCGCCGCGATGCTTGCTCGCGAACGCAGCCTGCATGAATGCGTAAATTTCGATCGTTTCCTGGGAAGATACGGGCGGCTCATGGGAGTGAAAGAACTTAGCGACCTCGATGAACAGCGGTTCGTAACCAGCGTAGGAACCGACGTCCATAATTGCCTTATCGCCGAACGCGGTGCCACCATACCCGGAACGCCCTGACTGAATCCCACGGAAGGTACCCACGCGTCCGCCATCCCACGTACCGACCGAAAACTGACACGTTTCCGTTTCAGTGTGCTGTACCGAGAGACAGCCGGTTCCCATGCACGTAAAGAGCGTCTCGACACCGTGGATACCGTACCAGAAGAGGTCCACGTGAGCTGGCTCGAGAGAGCATGGGCTGTAAGTGCTGCATCCAAGGACCCGCCCGATCTTGCCCGCCCGAATTGCTTGAGCTCCCTCGGTGTATCGCAGCGATGATGCGGAGAACATCGGCACCTGGTAGTGCTCGGCGGCTCGAAAGATTGCAATCGTCTCGGCCAAGTTTGAGCCTGTCGGCTTGTCGATGAAGACGGGCTTGCCCGCTTGGAACACTTGCAACGCCTGCTCCAAATGAAGTTGCCCGTCGTTGGTTTCCAGAAACACACAATCGACCTTGCTCAGCAAGTCGGCAATCGAATCAACGATCTCGACCCCCTGCTCTTGAGCCTCTGTCGTGTATTGAGGGATCCGACTAGCGCTGGACTCAATCGTTTGACTACCAAAGGGATAGGCGGCAACCACGCGGAACCCCGCGAAGATCTTGTCAGTCGGTTCCGGATTATTGAAGGTCTTGATAATCGCGGGCGAGTGCGAAGTATCCAATCCAATGATACCCAGCCGAATCTCAGGTGCTGTTTGTTCGGAACTCTGGGCCTGAAGTGGGGAAGATGAAAATCCTGTTGCCACCAACAGACAGGGGAGGACGCAGCAACAGAGGACAGAGAATTTCAAACGCATATCAAGGCTACCGAGTCGAAGTTGAAGGACAGTGCAGGAGTCAACGTTAGCATTCACCCTGCGGAAGTTATCGCGAGGCATGGTCAACGCATCGTTTCGCTCACCCGAAACAAATTGTTCCAGCGATTGGCAGGCGCTACCTGGGATGTGCCGCGAGAAATGGAACTGTGCCCAGCACAAGCCTTTCCCCACTTGGGAGCCCCAGGGCCAGCGGGCGTCCACGGTTCTGCCGGTCGCCGTTGGACGCCGGTTCACCGGCGACAATAGTCTACTAAGTTTTAGACAGCAGACTGCTCTAGCGAACGAATTGGCGACGAGAATTTCCCGCATAAATGCAATACGGCCAGCGAGAAAGTGGAAAAAATCCTCGCTGGCCGGCTGGCTGTGAAAATCAATGGTCCTCGGAGCCATACAGCATAAAATCGTATCCAGACCCCGATGAACGGTGCTGCTAGATACGGTCTCGTCGGTGCTTGGCGGCAGAGCGTTAGACGACCGCTAGAGACGTTCCGAGCGTTACACCGGGGGCTGGCAAGCGACTTGAGCCTTGTAGGTAGGTATCAATCGCTCTTGCTGCGCCGCGGCCTTCGTTAATCGCCCAGACGACTAGGCTTTGACCACGTCGGCAATCGCCAGCGGCAAATACGCCCTCAACGCTCGTGGCGAATTTCCCATACTCGGCTTGGAAGTTACTGCGGCCGTCGGTCTTCATGCCGAGCGATTCCGCCACGTATTGTTCCGGGCCTAAGAATCCCATGGCGAGCAAGATCAACTGGGCGGGCCAGTCCTTCTCGCTGCCGGCGACCTCGCTCATTTGCCAACCGCCTTCGTCGTTCTTGGTCCACTCAACGGCAACGGTTTGGATGCCTCGAAGCTTCCCAGCATCATCCAGCAAGAACTTCTTGCTCAGGATTTGGTATTCACGGGGGTCCTTACCGAATTTAGTTTCGGCTTCCTCGTGCCCGTAATCGACGCGGAACACGCGTGGCCACTCGGGCCATGGATTGTCCGCAGCGCGATCTTCGGCTGGCTTTGGCAATAATTCAAAGTTGACTAGCGAGCGGCAACCGTGTCGGATGCTGGTGCCGATGCAGTCCGTGCCGGTGTCACCACCTCCGATGACGATGACGTCCTTGCCTTCGGCGCTAATGAAATCGTCATTGAGCTTATCGCCGTGAACGCTTTGCTTCGTATTGGCAGTCAAAAACTCCATTGCAAAATGCACGCCCTTGGCCTCGCGACCATCAATCGGCAGATCGCGGGGCTTGGTGGCGCCACAGGCGAGCAGGACGGCATCGTACTGCTCTTGCAGTTCATCGGTTGTAATGTCTTTGCCAACATTCACCCCGGTACGAAACTCGATGCCTTCGGCGACCAGTTTGTCGATACGCCGTTGCAAGACTTTCTTGGATAACTTCATATTGGGAATGCCGTATTGCAGCAGTCCACCGAGCCTGTCGGCCCGCTCGAACACAGTGACGAGATGGCCGACCTTGTTAAGTTGGTCGGCAGCGGCTAGACCCGATGGTCCACTTCCAACGATCGCGACTTTCTTGCCCGTGCGAGACTGAGGGGGTTCCGGCTTAATCCAACCTTCTTCCCAGGCACGGTCGACAATCGCATTCTCGATGTTCTTGATCGTGACGGGAGGATTAGTGATTCCCAGCACGCACGCACCCTCACAAGGGGCGGGACAGGTCCGTCCGGTGAACTCGGGGAAGTTGTTCGTCTTGTGTAGACGCTCGATCGCCTCTTTCCAACGGTTGTTGTAGACGAGATCGTTCCACTCGGGAATTAGGTTGTCTACCGGACAGCCGCTGGCGGATTGGCAAAATGGAACGCCGCAATCCATGCACCGAGCACCTTGGGTGCGCAGTTGGTCGGTCTTATGCTCGGTATAGATTTCGTCGTAATCGTTGATCCGTACGACTGGCAAACGCCATGGCACTTTTTCGCGGTCGAACTCGGTAAATCCGGTGATCTTGCCCATGGTATTGATCCTGTGAAGAGTGATATGCTTGTGGGGTGCGGCAGGTTGAGCAGGCGGGTCTCTGGGAGACTCCGATGCGAGTCTCGGAGAGACTCGCCTACTCATGATCTCTCGGAGAGACTCGCCTACTCATTTGTTGGAATGTCGGAACGTCCTTAAACAGCTGCGGGAACGGATCCGGCGGCTTGTTTCTTCGCGTGCTCCTGCAGAACTCGCTTGTAGTCGACTGGCATGACCTTGACGCATTGAGACAGGAACGTATCCCAGTTCGCCAACGCTTCGGCAGCGACATCACTACCGGTGAAGTCCTGGTGACGTTGGATCATGTCCTTGACCATCGCCTCCTCTTCACCACCCTCGATCTTCTCGAGCTCCACGGTGGCAAGGTTGCAGTTCAAGTTGAAGTCGCCTTGGCGATCCCAGACGTAGGCGATCCCGCCCGACATGCCGGCGGCAAAGTTACGTCCGGTCCAGCCGAGCACGACGACACGTCCGCCGGTCATGTACTCACAACCATGATCCCCGACACCTTCCACGACGGCATTGGCACCGCTATTGCGGACGCAGAACCGTTCGGCAGCACGACCGCTGAAGAATGCGTCACCACTGGTGGCCCCGTACAAACACACGTTGCCAACGATCACATTTTCTGATGAGGAGAAAGTGCGTTCGCGCGGTGGATAGACAACAACCCGCCCACCCGAAAGTCCCTTGCCGACATAATCATTGGCATCACCCTCGAGTTCGATGGTCACACCATGTGCGAGGAACGCTCCGAGGCTCTGTCCGGCGGAGCCGGTCAAATCGATATGGATGGTGTCGTCGGGCAGCCCTTTCTGACCGTGCACCTTGGCGATCTCATGGGACAAAATCGTCCCCACGGTGCGGTTGATGTTGATGATGGGTGAGACGATGCGAACCGGCTCGCCCGTATCAATAGCGGATCTGGCTTCGCCGAGCAGCTTGGTCATATCCAAAGACTTCTCAAGACCATGGTCTTGCTTGCGAGAGCAGATGACGCCCACGTTTTCATGGGGCTTCGCCGCCGGCTTGAGCACTTGGGTGAGGTCCAATCCGTCGCTCTTCCAATGCTTAATTGCCTCGTCTGTCTTCAGCACATCGCTGCGTCCGACCATCTCATCGATCGTCCGGAAACCCAGTTTCGCCATCAGGCGGCGAGCATCTTCCGCAACCATGAACAGATAATTGACAACATGCTCCGGCTTGCCGGTGAACTTCTTACGAAGTTCGCGGTCTTGCGTTGCGATACCCACCGGGCAGGTATTGAGGTGACACTTCCGCATCATGATGCAGCCCAGCGTGATCAGCGGCGCGGTCGCGAAACCGAACTCCTCCGCACCAAGTAACGCGGCGATGACAACATCACGTCCGGTCTTCAGTCCACCATCGGTTTGCAGAACCACCCGACTACGCAGGTCGTTGAGTACAAGCACCTGATGCGTCTCGGCGATCCCAAGTTCCCACGGCAGTCCAGCATGTTTGATGCTCGTTAGCGGTGATGCACCCGTGCCGCCGGTATCACCAGCGATCAAAATGTGATCGGCGTGTGCTTTGGCGACACCCGAAGCGATCACGCCGACGCCAACCTCGCTGACGAGCTTGACACTGACGCGAGCCGAAGGATTGCTGTTCTTCAAATCGTGGATCAGTTGAGCCAGATCTTCGATCGAGTAAATATCGTGGTGCGGCGGAGGACTAATCAGACCAACGCCAGGCGTGCTGTAACGAATGCCGGCGATATAGTCATCAACCTTCTTGCCGGGCAACTCTCCACCTTCGCCGGGCTTCGCCCCTTGGGAGACTTTGATTTGTAACTCGTCGGCGTTGGCGAGATATTCGATCGTAACCCCAAAGCGACCCGATGCGATCTGCTTGATGCTCGACCGCTTGGAGTCGCCGTTTTCCATCGCTTTGAAACGAACGGGATCCTCGCCACCTTCGCCGGTGTTGCTCTTACCGCCCATGCGGTTCATTGCGATCGCCAACGCTTCGTGCGACTCCGCACTGATGCTGCCCAAGCTCATCGCGCCGGTGCAGAATCGTTTGACGATTTCCTTGGCACTCTGCACTTCATCGAGTGGGATGGATGGCCCGGCAACGCCTTCACGGAAACCAAGTAGCCCACGCAGGGTGCAGCGGTTCCGGTTTTCCTCGTTGATCGTATGCGCGAACTGCCAGTAGGCATCTTCGTTGTTGTTGCGTGCTGCGAGCTGCAAACTGGAGATTGATTGTGGACTCCAGGCATGCTTTTCGCCTTCGGCACGCCAGTGATACTCACCGAGGTTGGGTAGCGATGGCAACCGGTCATTGGCCTTCTCGGGATAACCGAGTTCATGTCGACGCAGTGTTTCTTCGGCGAGGATGTCAAACGTAACCCCCTGAATTCGACTGGCGGTGCCCACAAAGCAGCGTTGGATGATCTCGTCTCGCAGGCCGAGAGCCTCAAAGATCTGAGCACCCTTGTAACTCTGCAACGTACTGATGCCCATCTTGGCCATCACCTTTAACATGCCCTTGCCAACTGATTTGCGATAAGCCGCAACGACGGCGTCATCGTCGTAGGCCGGAGGCAGCAGCCCGTCGCGATGGGCCTGCCACAGGGACTCAAATGCAAGGTAAGGATTGATCGCATCAGCGCCATAGCCGATCAACAAGCAATGGTGGTGCACCTCTCGTGCCTCACCCGTTTCAAGCACCAGGCCCACACGGGTCCGCTTGGCTTGAGAGACAAGGTGATGGTGAACTGCACCGGTCGCCATCAAAACGCTGACGGGCACACGATCATGGGATACCGCGCGGTCGGTTAACACGATCAATTGGATGTTGTCATCACAGGCAGCTTCTGCTTCGGCGCAAATCCGATCTAGCGTGTTCTGCAGCCCGGCTTTGCCTTCGCTGCGATCAAAAGTGATGTCGATTGTACGACTGTGCCAGCCTTCGTAATTAATGTGCTTGAGTGTGGCGATCTCCTCGTTCGTCAAGATCGGATGGTCAACCAACAATCGGTGGCAGTGCTGCTCCGTGGCGGCAAGCAGATTCTGTTCCGGGCCGATGTAACACTCCAAGGACATGATCACCTCTTCCCGAATCGAATCGATAGCGGGGTTGGTGACTTGGGCAAATAATTGCTTGAAGTAGTCGTAAATCAGTCGCGGCTTATCCGACAAACATGCTAGCGCCGAGTCGTTCCCCATCGATCCGACTGGATCTCGGGCCTGCTCGACGAGTGGGCGGAGCATGAAGTTCATCGTTTCGGAGGTGTACCCGAACGCTTGCATTCGTGGGAGCAGGGTCTCACCCTCAAAACCATGGGGTTCTTGTTCGGGGTGCAAATCCGCGAGTCGAATGCGCTGCTCCTTGAGCCACTTCCCGTACGGTTTCCGGACCGCAAATTCGCGTTTGAGCTCCTCATCGGGGATCAGACGGCCCTGTTCGAAATCGATCAGGAACATTTTGCCCGGCTGCAGCCGTCCCTTCTCTCGCACGATCGAAGGATCAACGGGCAACACGCCGACTTCGCTCGCCATGATCACACGGTCATCGTGCGTGATGTAATAGCGGCTCGGGCGAAGACCATTGCGGTCGAGCGTTGCGCCGATGTAGTGCCCATCGGTAAACACGATCGATGCAGGACCGTCCCATGGTTCCATCAGGCAGCTAAAGTATTCATAAAACGCCCGCTTTTCCTCTGGCATCGTCTGATGCTTCTGCCATGCTTCCGGCACCATCATCATGATCGCTTCCTGCAGCGTGCGGCCGTTCATCAGCAAGAACTCGAGCACATTGTCGAACGTGCCTGAGTCACTCAAGTGCGGTTCGATGACAGGGAACAATTTCTTCAGCTCATCGCCAAAAATCTCGCTCTCGGCCATCCCTTCGCGTGCACGCATCCAGTTGCGGTTGCCACGCAGCGTGTTGATTTCGCCATTATGGCTCATGAAACGCAGCGGCTGAGCACGGTCCCAACTCGGAAAAGTATTCGTTGAGAAGCGACTGTGGACCATCGCCAGATGGGTTTCGAAATCGTCGTCGCGAAGGTCGGGGAAATACGGCATGACCTGCGCCGGCGTCAACATCCCCTTGTAGATAATCACCTTCGTCGAAAGTGAGCAGACGTAGAACACGAGTGCCTGTTCGAGAGTTTCGCTGCCCCGCAGCGCGTGCGACGCCTGCTTGCGAACCAGATACAGTTTTCGTTCGAATTCCTCTTCGGAGAGGCCATCGGCGGCAGCGATGAACAACTGCTCGATCACCGGTTCGCTGAGGCGGGCGGTCGGTCCGATATCGGCCGCGTCCGCTTGCTGGGGCACATCACGCCATCCGATCAGCTTTTGCCCGGTTTCGGCAACGAGTCTCTCGACAGTGTCTTTGCAGATCTTGCGCTCGGCATCATCGGGCGGCAGAAAGATGAGTCCGGCGGCGAACTTGCCCGCCTCGGGCAAATCTACCCCCAGGTCTGCCTTGGCAACCTTGCGAAGGAACTTGTGCGGCAGTCCGCACAGGATCCCCGAACCGTCGCCGGTATTCGGTTCGCACCCGCAGGCACCGCGGTGATCCATATTCTGCAGAATCGTGTCTGCATCAATGACGGTTTGGTGGCTGGCAACGCCTTTAATGTGAGCGACGAAGCCGACCCCACAGGCATCCTTTTCCATTTCTGGATCATAGAGACCTTGGGCCGATGGTAAATGATATCGATTGAGTGGATTCATCGTCGTTGTGTTGCTGGCTAGAGTGAAGAGATTTTAATCGGAACGAACTAAATCAGCACGGATGCCGCACGATCGTTCGATTCGCATTTGTCGCGGTCCGCCTTGGCCGCCTCCGTTTTGGTGAGCAGGTCATGCTCCATTTCGTGGCCCAGCAAGAGCGAGCCGAATTCAGTTGCCGCGCGGCTCAATGTGCCGCGTTTTCGAAAGATGATTCCTAGTGGACGAACCATCTGAATTTCGCGGCACGCAATGACGCGCAAAGTACCGTTGGCTGTCTCGCGCCGCACCGCCGCCTCCGGGATAATCCCCAGTCCCCGGTTGGCCTGGATCGCACGCACGATCGAGTCGCAATTATCGAACTCCATCGTCGTCACCACCGAGATGCCCGCTGCCTTGAGGCATTGATCGATCGCTTGTCGCAGGACCAGCCCACGTTCAAACCCGATCATATCGACGCCTCTTAATCGCGAAGCGGGAATCTCCGTTTCGCTAGCGAGCACATGCTCTGCCGAGCAGACCAAACGCATGGGCTCGGACTGCCACGGGATTGTACCGAGAATCTTGGTCGCCCGCGGGAAGCTAACCAATCCAAAGTCAACTTTGTTTTCCAGGACCAGTTCGACAACCCGTTGGCTCGAACCGAACTCGGTTCTCACACAGACATTGGGGTGATTTTCCTCAAATGCCTTCGTCGCCTCCGGCATGTAACTCAGGCCTACCGAGTACACCGTCCCCACCGTGACCGTGTCACTGCGCCGCCGATCGTGGTTCTGTACCTGCTCGACCAGTTCCTTGTACTGACCAACGATGTTTCGGACACCGCGCCAATAGATCTGGCCCGCCTCAGTAAGCGCTAACGGCCGCTTGGAACGATCAAACAACTTGGTACCCAACGAATCTTCCAGATGTCCGATCGATTGACTGACCGCACTCTGGGTGACACCGGCCGCCTCGGCAGCTTTTGAGAAGCTCCGCTGGTCGGCAACGTGACAGAAAAGTTCGAAGGTTCGTAGCTGCAAATGTGTGCTCTATTAGATAATTTGATAGCGACGGTTTGAATCGTAAGATCGGCTAATGAGAGAAGATTAGCTAGCAAACTGGCCGTCGTCAAGAGTGACGAGTTTTCCAGATGCGCCCGCGGTCCAGAGCCGAGGTTGGGAGCGGTCGCCAGGCGGCGATCACTCCCGGAGCAGGTTCGCTGTCGCCTGTCGCAGTCGGTCCCATTCGGTGGCCTTCACACCTGGGTATTGTGACGTGCCCGCATCCGCCTCGTGCGTTTGGACGACGGTGGCCGCGAGCCCCACAAATTGCTGGACAAATGCGCTCCGCTGCGTCCGTGTCCAGCCCTTTCGGGCCTGGAGTAGATTCAGATACTCGATCAATTGCTGGGCGTCCCGGAACGCTTTTAAACGCATCGAGTGCCGGATCTCTGGTATTCCCTGGTCTCCCTGATCGAAAATGAACAGCCCAAATTGGTCTGCCTCAACCAACGCCTGACCATCTTTGTTGATCGTCTGCCACGGGACGACACCCGTGGCCCCGCCACTCCACGCATCGAGCGACCAAGCCTGAATGTCGCGGTTGCTCTGGTGCACATGGTTGGCGCTGCCGTACACCCACACCCGCAGGCCATCGCGATCCGCCCGATCGGTCAATAATCGTCGATATTTTTCAAAAGCGGAGGCGGAAACCACCCACAGGTCATCTCGCCCGTCGAGCTGACCTCGGCAAAACTCCGGTCGAGAAATGTCGATACGAAAATCGATCTTCACCCCTGGCGTCCACTGGGAACTCTCCCGCTCGCGCCCCACATCGGTCAGTCCGCCATAGTACCTCAATGCCCGATAGTCCCAGTAACTGGCGGGCTCGTCCAAGATCCAAGGAGCCTTGGTAAGTTCCTCGCGAGAACCCTTGTTGTTAAAGTAGATTTGGAATCCGGTGTCGTTCCAGCCCCTCGATTGGGCGAGCTCCACAAAATCGCTTAGCACATTGACGTAGGTGTCCGCGTACTCTGGCGTCGCTTCGAAGGCACGGTAAGCATCAGCATCCCCGTTGTAATAGGCACGGCAATTTAACGGCCAACTCTCATGGAAGCTGAGATAGAATCCTGGCGCGGGAATCGGCCCACGATGTCCATTCTCGAACAGCGAGCCATCGAGATACGGTCCGAATGCGGTGGCGAAATCGTCCCAATAAGCGTGTTTTGCTCTCGGCTCGATGTCGTCGTATCGCCGATTGTCCATCCGGCGTCCAGATCGCATCCGCATGTCGAGATTGGTTTTGTGGGCACCCGGTGCGGCGGTGTGGTGCGAGTAGTGCAGGATATTCACGTGCACCCGGTGATCATAAGCAATCTGCTGGAGTGCCTCGTATTGTTCGACGGAGTCGGGCAGTCCATACCCGTTCATTTCACAAAAGAAACTCGCGGCACGTGGGATCGCAAATGGCAGGATCTCAATTTCGATCGGGATGACGCGACCATCTGAGACCTGGACCGTGCCTCGCTGCATACCCGGCTTGGCATCAAAGGGAACGTAGATATCCGCCACGATGGTGCTGTCCTGGTCGGGCGTCAGCGTGATTGAATCGCCGACCGGTAACAGCGGATCGGGGATGCGGCGGCCATGGGCTGAGACATAAACCGCTTCAAACCAATCGACCCGAGGTTGCAACGAATCCAACGCGAGTTCAAGCGAGACAGTCCTTTCGCCGCGGAGTAGCATTTGAAAGCTGATGACCTCGCCCGCCGCCGCGGATAAGCGAATCCGCTCACCATTGAAGGTCGAATTGCGGTGGCGGTACCCCTCAGGCAGATCTCCAACGGGTTGCCCTTCGATGTCATACTTGTCCGCGACCGGAATGACACTCACCCGTGAGATCGACGCGTCCGCCTTCGCGGGTTCCCCGGTGTCGTTGATCGCTCCGCCGATCGGACTGCTCATCCGACGCAAAGGAATCCGCACCGCCTCCGCTTCACTGTGCTGCCCCGTGCAACTGCGTGCGATCACCTTCACGTCAAGATGATCACGCCCCAAACTGCCTTCCGGTAGATCTCGAATCAAGATCGTCTGCTGCTCGCCTTGCACGGCAAGCGGAATGTTGTGTCGCCCCAGTGGTTCGCCATTGATCGAAACACCGTAGGCAAAGGAATGAGCCGAAGGTGTCACCAGGACTTTCTTGGTTGCCTTGAACACAGACCAGCGTTGCTTTCTCAACGCGTTTGCCTGCGAGTTCTCGCATATCGAACGCCATCGCGACGATGTGCTGGTTACCTTTTATGCGAATTCGCCCCTGCGTGCCGGCATTCTCCTCCCACTCACCGTCGACCATCACGATGGAATTGTCTTGCGTCACCGGTAAACGAATCGTCTCCGCTGGTGAGGCGCCCGCCGCAATCAACATGGCGACGAGGCAAGAATACAGACGCATTGACGAACTCCAGTGAGACGCTGCAGGAGCACCATTGAGTGCCCCGTCTCCTTGGCGAAGGAGGCTGCGAGGCATTGAAGTGCGTGTAAGTTAACGAGTTACTTCGCCCTCCCAGCGAACCTGGGCTGGGTAAAGGCGAGGAAACACGTGCCCACGTGTAACTGAAAAGCCGCACAACCTCAAGCGTGGGGAGAGTTTGGATTAATATTCTTTCCAGCCGCAATCGCATGCCGGCTCACTAAGCAGCATCGTCCAGAATCAAGACTTCGTTCTGAATCGGCCGCTGCCAATCCGCGCCGCAGTGTTCACAGGCAAGCATATCGACTCGGCGTTGTTTTCCGCAGTGGTCGCAACCACGTCGATGCACACGGCGATAAATAGCCAATATCGCTAGTGGAGCAATCAAACTCAGCAGTAAGGCAGACACCGACCACAACGTGGTCTGCTTGCGTGATAGTCCGCGCTGAAAAGATACTCGCCGCGTGAGCCAAACCGCTAGCACCGTCACTAACGCGAAGCTGATCGCAAGCGTTGTGAATTGGATCGGATATGACAAGAGGCTATTCCAAGTCGGACTTGAGTTCCCGCCTACAAGGGTGCCCCACGTTGCCAATCCCGCAATCACAACTCCCAAGGCGCCCGGCGTCAGTCCCAGGCAAACAAAAGTCCACTGAAAACGATCGACATCGGTTTCTTGAATGGGCAGGGACTGCGATTGGAAGTTGATTGCAACAAAATCTCCCTCAGCAGGGATGCGGTAGATTTCCTTCGTCCTGAACGTGTGTGTCGACAAATACAAAACGTTATCGGCCAGTCCCACTTGTAGATTGACGCTCGGTACGAGTGATTGAGGAACGGTGTATGTATTGACCCGTTTTGGCGTGATCGAGCCAGCCGTGAGCGGTTGAAGAATGTTGTAACTTTGCATCCGTTCAACGTCTCCGGGTTCCTTATACCACGTGTCTGCTCCCGACTCGTCGACAAACTCGTACTCCAAGATCTCGTTCCCGTCGCGTAGCAGCAGCCGTGGTGCTCGTGATCTGCCAATGCTTACCAATGCTGCTGAGTCAATGGGCTGGTCAATGATCTGCTGGATTGACTCCAGCGACCCATCGAGCACATACACACCGTGGCCGTCGATCAGCGGCACGCTGTATCCGGCACTACGAAAATCACTAAATACCGAACTACCAATCTCCGGGTCAGAGGTGAACGGGACGCCTGCGATCGTCCCCGCCCGATGGATGCCGTCCGTCGCAATCGTATGGCTCCAGCGAGAACCGATGCTCAAATCGTATCCGACTAAATAGCGTCGAGTGTCGTAGAAGTACCACGTCGAACTTTGGTCGAGATTGCTGGGCCCCGCGAAGAATCCGTCGGACTGACGGTATGTATTTTGGAGGCGTACCATCGACGCGAAACGCGTAAATTCGTCGTTGATATTAAGTTTTTTCAAAGCGTCCACGGTTCCGCCATTTCTAATCGCTGATCCGCCGATAGCACGCTCTGCGTATCCTCCACTTTGCAAGCGATGATCCTGCAGGTAGGTCACTACCCACGGTTCGCCCGTCTGCTGGTTGACCGCCAGCTGTGCAAATGGACGTGGTACATACTCCCGCGAACGCTGGTTAACCTCGAGTATCGTGAAACAAAGAGTGAGCACGAACGAGTAGCACACCGCGGCGGAGATAAACAAATAGGACGGAAGCAACCACTGACCGCGCAGCCTTGAGTTCGTATGTGCAGAAGGCGGCGCGGTAATTGAGCCCCGCCAATTTTGTCGCGACGTCGCAATCAACCATGCCAACAGTATCAGGGTCAACCAAGTGGAAGTCGCTGACATCGATAGTCCGCCACCTTTTAGCACATGGAAGAAAACGAACAGAACTCCGGCAGCGGGCAATAGCGGAAACACCCGCGTCTCCCACCACGAGGCACTTCGCGACATCATCAACATCGCTGCAGGATGCATCGCGAATGCCGCCATCGCAAAGACAAGGGACGGGACGACTTGGGCTGGACGCATCGGGTACCGACTCATCCCCTCGTACCACACCCAGGCCGCCAAGATCACTACAGGTATGATGACAGAGATCGCGTAGAGTGCGAAACCAGCAACTGTTTTGGCGAGAAAGATCTGGCTAGACGTGATACCGCGATGATTCAAATAAGCGGCAGCACCAGGTTGCAAATCACGGTAGGACTGCACGATACCTAAGGCAAAGGCGAGCAGCGGGGTGACAATCGCTAACTGCGTCAGCAGAACATTCGCGAGCAAACCACTGGGGTTGTGCAAATCAGGATGAGCCAGCCAGCAGGCGGAGCCGATCACGAGCAGTCCCACGGGTAACCAGCGGACGTTCTCTCTCAGTTCTTTCCAAAGAATTGGTTTCATGATGCGTCCTCGGTATAGAACGAGTGATAAACTCGGGAACGAGATAGATAGGCGAGTACCGCGTCTTCGAATGTTACTTCGACCGGCTCGATGACACTGTTCTCAATAGCTGCCAAAGCAGCGTGCGTATCGTCGCCCGGGTCGACCACTGTCAGTTGCCAGCGTTCGCCCACCGGGCGGCAATTGACAAACCGTGGGATTGGAATCGGCGTGGATAGGGCTTCGGAGGTCGTTGGCGAAGCCGGCGCCTCGATGACCCAAGACGCGATCCGGTTGCGGAAGTCATCGATGGTGGTGTTGACGACCATCATGCCGTCGACCATCAGAGCGACGCGGTCGGCGACCCGTTCGACATCGTCGAGCAAGTGACTGCTCAACAGCACCGAGCGCTCGCCCGATTCGCAAAACTCGAGAATGGTTTCGTTGAGCGCCCGGCGACTGACTGGATCCAGCCCAAGGGCGGGGTCATCGAGAATCAGCAGCACGGGATTGCTCGCTAGAGTCGAGGCCAACGAAACGCCCGCTCGCTGGCCACGGCTGAGCCACGCGACTTTGGCATCGCTATCAATTCCGAATCGGCGTATCGAACGTTCGAAGAAGCCACCGTCCCACTGAGGATGGGTTTCACGCCCAAACCGCTCGCACTCGCGAACCCGCATCCAGGGATAGAGGAAGTGCCCCTCGACCGTATGTCCAATCCGCGCTCGATCGCTCGGGGTCAGCTCGCGGCTGTCTGTGCCGAGTACTTCACAAGAGCCTCGCGTTGGTTCCAGCAGTCCGAGCAGCATTCGGATCGTGGTGGTTTTCCCAGCCCCGTTGAGTCCGAGCAGACCAACGATTTGGCCGCGTGGGACGGCAAAGTCGAGATCGTGGACAACCGGTCTGCTGCCGAAGTAGCGGGTCAGCCGGTGCGTGCGAATGACGTCAGTGTCAGACATTTTCGTTACCTCGAGAATTGAATTGATCGAGTTTGCCACGCATCCGATCGAGAATCTCGTCGCTGGAGAAATCGAGCCGGATTGACTCGTTGATCGCGGTCTCGAGAGCTTCATCGAGTCGTCGGAGCCGCTCGGTATGCGAGTACACGTTGCGACGCTCGGCCACGAACGCGCCGCGGCCGGGCTGCGTTTCCAGCACACCGTCGCCAGCCAATTCTGCATAGGCCTTGGCCACGGTATTGGGATTGACGACCAGTTCTTTGGCCAGGGCCCGAACACTCGGCAGCGGATCACCAACGGACAACTCTCCCGCTGCGACGGCCCGGCGAACCTGGTCGGCAATCTGACGATAGATCGCGGCACCACTGCCTGGGATCACTCGAATTTGCATCAACCACCCTCCGCCGAAGTCGGACACACGCCTGTACTGTAACACATAGTACAGTTAGGTCGGTGGATAGTCAATCGTGTGTGGTTGAAAATTGCCGAGCGCGTCGATCCGTTCTCCACCGGCTCGTGTCTGGGGTGTTCTGAATTGCATTGCGATTCAAGAACTCCTGGTATCATGAGAGCCATGAACAGTAAGAATGGATCCCGCGTCGCCTGGCAGATTGCCGTAATCATCATCGTGATGGCAACTTGTCTTCGCATGATGGGGCGACAGTGGTGGTGCCGTTGCGGGACTTGGGTTCCCTGGTCATGGGACATCCAAACGAGTCACAACTCGCAGCATTTGCTCGATCCCTATTCCTTCACGCATGTTTTGCACGGAATCATCTTTTTCTGGTTGCTGACATGGTTATCTCCTCGGATTTCTCAGAGTGGGCTTGCCGCACCGACCCGTCTACTCATCGCTGCGCTCATCGAAGCGGCTTGGGAGATTCTCGAGAACTCGCCTTGGATCATTGATCGCTACCGTGAATCCACAATTTCGCTGGACTACTACGGTGACTCGATTGCCAACTCCATCAGCGATGTTATCGCGTGCCTGCTCGGTTATTTTCTGGCCTCAAAATTCCGACTTCGTTGGTCACTGGGATTCATTCTGCTTACAGAAGTTGTCCTGCTGTTGACGATCCGAGATTCCCTCCTACTCAACGTGATCATGCTGGTTTGCCCAGTCGAGGCAATCAAACAGTGGCAGTCGGAAAAATAGCTGCGGGTTGAAACTGTTCTCGCGTTCTCCCACAGCGCACCGATCCCATGGTGCCGAGCATGATTGCTATTGCCGTGGTGAGGGGGCATACTGTGAGGTTCTGGTTCGCAGGTCGAACCAGCCCCGCCTCAACATCCCACCTCAGTCGAATCGGTTCTGACGCCATGTTCCATTGGTTGTCCTCACGATACGCAACTCGCCTTTCCTCAGCAGTCGTGCTGCTAGGGCTCTCGAGCGGCTTCGCGGCTGCCACCGAACCGCCATACTTCGAGACTGAGATCCGACCAATTCTGCGTGAGTTTTGTTTCGATTGCCATGGAGCGGTGGAGGAACTTGAGGGCGGCTTGGACTTGCGGCTGGTTCATCGAATGGTTTCCGGAGGCGACTCGGGCGAAGCGGTGGTGCCTGGTGATCCCGACGCGAGTTTGTTACTCAGCCGTGTGCGAGACGGTGACATGCCACCCGGCGAAGCGCACGTTCCCGAGGCGAAGATTGCTATTCTAGAAGATTGGATTCAGCGGGGGGCAGCAACCCTTCGCGATGAACCCACAGACCTTGCGCCGGGCATTCCGATCACCGAGGAAGAGCGAAACTATTGGGCGTATCAACCGCTCCCTGAGGTGGTCGTTCCCACCGATGCTGACGACGCGGCCATCCACTCGCCCATCGACGCGTTGATCGCTGCTGAGATGCCCGCCGGCTTATCCTTTTCGGAAGACGCAGACCGCTTCACGGTGATTCAGCGGGCGTACGCTGACCTGTTGGGGTTGCCACCGACCGTGGAGCAGCTGGATGTGTGGCGACACGATCCCGATCCGCGATGGTTTGAACACTTGGTAGATCAGCTGCTGAGTTCGCCACATTATGGCGAGAGGTGGGCGCGACATTGGCTCGACGCGGCCGGGTACGCTGACAGCGACGGCTACACTGCGGCGGATACCAACCGCGATTGGGCGTGGCGTTACCGGGATTACGTGATCGCATCGTTCAATGAAGACAAACCGTTTGATCAGTTCATCGTGGAGCAACTGGCTGGTGACGAACTTGCTGGGCCAAAAGTGGGTGACTGGACGGACCACCAAATCGAGTTGTTGAGTGCGACCGGATTTTTGCGAATGGCTGCCGACGGTACGGGCAGCGGTGACGATAGTCCCGAAGCGAGAAATAAGGTGATCGCCGACACGCTGCAAATCGTGTGTTCGACTTTACTGGGTTCGAGCGTTCATTGTGCTCAGTGCCATGACCACCGCTATGACCCGATCTCCCACGCTGACTACTTCGCATTGCGGGCGGTCTTTGAGCCGGGATTGGACTGGCAAGCTTGGAAGCCGCCGGCGGCCCGTCTGGTTTCCCTGGCAACCGAACAGGATCTCGTCGATGCGGCGAAAATTGAGAGCGAGGTTGGCATCGTCGCAGCAGAGCGGGCGAGTCAACAAGCTGCTTTCATTGAGGAAGTGTTCGAGCAGGAGTTGATGAAGTTCGACGAACCACTTCGCACCCAATTGCGCACGGCCTATGAGACCGCGGACGACGAGCGTGATGCCGACCAGAAGACTCTCTTGGCCAGTCACCCGAGTATCAACATCACGCCCGGCGTCTTGTATCAATACCGTCCGGACGCGGCGGCCAAGTTAAAAGAATTTGACGCCAAGATTGCTGAGTTGCGTGCTGGCAAGCCGGTCGAAGAGTTTATCCAGGCCTTCGTCGAGCCACCGGGGCATGCGCCGGTAACCTACCTCTTTCACCGCGGCGATTTCAATCAGCCGAAACAGGAGATTCAGCCAGCGGCATTAACCGTTGCAGCTGCCGAGGGCGCGCGGGTGACGTTTCCGCTCGATGATCCGAAGTTGCCCACAACGGGGCGCCGGCTGGCGTTCGCCAACTATTTGACCGATGGCGGCAATCCACTGACCGCGCGGGCGATCGTCAACCGCGTTTGGATGCACCACTTTGGTCGCGGCATCGTGGCGACGCCGGGAGAGTTTGGTCGTTTGGGCGACGAGCCCTCGCATCCCAAATTGCTTGATTGGCTGGCGCGAGACTTCGTCGATCATGGCTGGAGCTTGAAACGCCTCCACCGACAGATCCTGACATCGAAAAGTTGGAGACAAAGCTCACTGCGTCGACCGGAGGGCGAAGCGCTCGATCCTGAAAATCAGTATTACTGGCGAAAGTCACTGCAGCGCGTTGACGCGGAAGTTTTACGTGACTCGGTGTTGGCCGCGGCAGGGACACTCGACCTAAAATTGTTTGGGCCACCGGTGGAGATCGCCGAGGACGAAACCGGCCAGGTCCGTGTGGATGCCGACCAACCGCGACGTAGCGTTTATGCGCGAGTGCGGCGGAGCCAACCGGTAGGCATGCTGCAGGTATTTGACGCGCCGGTGATGGGAGTCAATTGTGAGGTGCGAACAGTATCGACCGTCGCGCCGCAATCGTTGATGATGCTCAATGGTGACTTCGTCCTCGAGCACGCTGGTCTTGTGGCTGAGCGAGCCGTCCAACGCGCCGCAGATAATGCTGACGCGCTCGATGTGGACGCCGCATCATGGTTACCGAACATGCCCACGCCGACGTGGTGCTACGGGTCGGGCACGATCGATGACGAGAACGGACTGCTGGGCGAGCTGGTAGAGTTGCCACACTTCACGGGAACGAGCTGGCAGGGCGGCCCGACGGCACCGGACCCTCAATTTGGCTGGGTGATTTTGAACGCTAATGGTGGTCATCCCGGGAATCCATCGCAGCCTGCAATCCGCCGTTGGGTGGCACCCGCAGAGGGTCAACTCAGCATTGCGGGAACGCTGCAACACGGGAGTGACAATGGTGATGGCGTTCGCGCCCGGGTTTTTTCCGCGAACGGACTGCACGGCACGTGGCAGATCAAGAAGGGATCAGTCGATACGCCGGTGAGCTCCTGGGCAGTCCACGCGGGAGATTCGATCGACT
Organism: Allorhodopirellula heiligendammensis; assembly: GCF_007860105.1. Lineage (NCBI taxonomy): Bacteria > Pseudomonadati > Planctomycetota > Planctomycetia > Pirellulales > Pirellulaceae > Allorhodopirellula > Allorhodopirellula heiligendammensis. Next base: position 16,208 of record NZ_SJPU01000004.1, on the reverse strand, counting down.
TCGTTATCGACTGCTTGGAAAATGAATCATCGGACTCCTTCACGTGGCCGTTGAAATTGACCTTCACGCGGACCGATGGAGAGCTGGTGCTTTATGATTCCGTAACTGGTTTTCATGGTCCTGAAACCGATCTCGCTCTCTTGCCGGCGCAAATCAATGCCGCCTGGGAAATTGTTCTATCTCGCCCCGCCAGCACTGCGGAGTTGGAGTTGTCGCTGCAGTTTGCTGCCGATCAGTTGGCACTGATGTCCCGCGATGCCACCGGCACTTTATCTGGCCGATCACGCGCGCAGCAGGTGCTCGTCAATATTTGCCAAATGCTGCTTAATTCGAACGAATTCCTCTACACCGAATGACTTTGGAACGCCCGAATATGGATTCCTATCAACCAGCTGATACGCGCCGCCGATTCCTGCAACAAACCGGAATGGGCGTGGGAGCATTGGCGCTGCAGTGGATGATCGCCCAAGAGTCGGCGACGGCCATGCCTCCCATCTTGAAAGACAAGCCGCCGAGTGATCTGCATCCCCGCAAGCCGCATTTTGCGTCGCGTGCGAAGGCCATGATCTCGTTGTTCCAACATGGCGGGCCTTCGCACATGGACCTGACCGATCCCAAACCAGAGCTGACCCGCTTCGACGGGACGGACTACTCCGGCGAAATCCAATTTTCATTTGTCAATGAGGCCAGTAAGAAGTTATTGGGTAGTCCTTTTCATTTTCAAAAGCACGGGAAGTGTGGCACTGAACTATCGGAGCTGTTGCCGCACACTGCGGGCGTTGTCGATGACATCTGTTTGATTCGCAGCATGCACACAGGGGCGAATGGGCACGAAGTTTCCATCCGCTACTTTCACGGTGGTATCCCGGCGGTCTTGGGGCGGCCCACGTTCGGTTCGTGGCTGACCTATGCATTGGGTAGTGAGTCGCAAGAGCTACCAGCGTTCATGGTCTTGGCGGACCCCGGCGGGCCCCCGGTCGATGGCGCAACGAATTGGAGTAACGGATTCATGCCCTCGATGTTTCAGGGTACGGTCCTTCGTCCGACGGAGCCGAGAATATTCAATTTGCAACCACCATCGCATTTGGCAGGCGCTTACCAACGCCAGAACCTTGACCTCCTCCAGCAACTGAATCAACAGCATCTCGAGTCACATCCGGGTGAATCCGATCTCGAGGCACGTATCGCCAGCTACGAACTCGCCGCCCGCATGCAAACGGCGGCAACAGATGCACTGGATATCTCACAGGAAACCGCCAACACGCACTCGATGTACGGCTTGGATCATCCCGAGACTCGCGAGTACGGCACTCGCTGCTTGTTGGCACGGCGATTGGTCGAGCGGGGCGTTCGGTTCGTTCAACTATTTCACAGCGGCCAGCCCTGGGACAATCACAGCAGCATCAGAAGCGGTCTAACATCGATCTGTCGCAAGACGGACCAGCCGACGGCGGCGCTGGTTGCCGATCTGCGACAACGCGGGCTGCTTGACACCACACTGGTCCATTGGGGCGGCGAAATCGGACGTCTACCCGTCACTCAAGATCACGGCGCCGCCGAAAAGGCGGGCCGCGATCACAATGGTCAAGGCTTCAGCATTTGGCTCGCCGGCGGCGGCATTCGTGGCGGCATGACGTTTGGGAAAACAGACGACTTTGGACACCATGCGATCGAAAACATCGTCACACCGAACGACTTCCAAGCTACCGTCATGCATCTGTTCGGTTTGCACTACGAGCAGGTCGTCTACCCACATGGCAACCAAGAACAAATCGTGACTGCTCACCGCCCCGCCCGAGTCGTTCACGAAGTGATTGTCTAGCGTCAGTCAATCGGCTCATCCTCTTTCGAAAAATCCGCCATGACGGCCCCCGATATTAACTGCAATTCCACAGCATGGGACACGGCTAGTAGGGATGCGTCGAATCGACGTGTTCACAGTGAACGCGGTCACCGTCGTGCACCTCGTCGGCTGCGCTCGCCTTGGTGGTGCTGCCTGTTGCTGCTGGGTTGTCTGTGCGCAGTCCATGTTTCACAGGTCACGGGCCAAGACGAAGTTGTGGGGAAACCGATCATTTCACACTCAGACCTGACGGTCTATCAGGCTGATGATGGGACGATCAAACCGATTCAGTCCCTTGACGACTGGAGTAAACGACGGTCGCAGATCATTGCTGGAGCCGAGGCAGCGATGGGAAAGCTCCCGGCACCAGATACGCAGGCAGACTTCGATGTCCACGTCGACGAAGATGTTTCCATTGGCGATGTGAGACGCCTGATGATGACGATTGCAGTCGGGAAATCCGATCGTTTACCTCTCGACCTATACTTGCCAAAGGGTGTCGCCGATCGTGTTGATGTCCGAGATATTTTTCTTGCCGGATCAGCGAACCAATTGCCAGCGATCATTGCGTTGCATCCGACCGGTGCCGCTGGCAAACGCATCGTGGCGGGTGAAGGAGGTCGCCCGGGGCGTCAATACGCCATTGAACTGGCGCAGCGTGGATACGTTGTCATCGCGCCAGACTATCCGTCCTTTGGCGCGTACGCCGACTACGACTTCGGGGGCGACGGATATGACTCGGGCACAATGAAGGGGATCGTCAATCATCGCCGCTGCGTCGATCTACTTTCGCAGTTACCATTTGTCGATGCCAATCGGATCGGTGCGATTGGTCATTCGCTCGGCGGGCACAATGCAATTTTTCTTGGCGTATTTGATCAACGTGTAAAATTGGTCGTCTCCAGTTGCGGTTGGTGCCCCTTCCATGACTACTACGGCGGTGACCTCACGGGCTGGACGAGTGACCGCTACATGCCTCGGCTTCGAGATCGCTTTCACTTGAATCCTGATGAAGTTCCTTTCGACTTTTATGAGTTGATTGCCGCATTGGCGCCACGTACCTTTGTTTCGGTGTCGCCCCTGCGTGATTCAAACTTCGATATCGCAGGCGTCCGCAAAGCGATGCCCGTCGCCGGTGGTGTGTATTCATTGTGGGGCGTGCCGAATGAACTGATCCTGATCACACCGGACTGTGAGCACGATTTCCCAACAGAGACTCGACAACAGGCTTATGACGTGATCGATCGCGTGTTGCAGCACAACTGCTCACTGAAAACTCCGCTATTTGGAACAGATGGATGAACCGAAGACTTATGTTTGCCGCCGCAACGTTTCTATTGCTAACCACAGTGGCAGTCGGCGACGATCTCGCGTGGAGAGCTGGTGCCGCGAAGGTCGCGATCACCCCGACTGAGCACGTGTGGATGGCGGGCTATGCTTCTCGGACACGTCCCGCCAAGGAGAAACTGACGGATCTGTGGGCCAAGGCCGTTGTGCTCGAGGACCCTAACGGCCACCGCGCGGTTGTTTTGACAATGGATTTGGTGGGCATCGGTCGCGAACTCTCACAGCAAATTTGCGTCGCATTGCAGTCGCAGTATGGTTTGGAGCGTGAACAAATTGCAATTTGCTGCTCGCACACTCATAGTGGTCCTGTGGTCGGACGCAATCTTGCCCCGCTGCATTATCTGCTGCTCGATGATCGGCAGCGACAAGCGATCGATACATGGGTCGCAACCTTTCAAACTCAAGTGGTTGCCGTCGTCGGCGAGGCGATCGACAAGCTCGCCCCGAGCGAGCTGACGTGGGGAAGCGGCACGACATCGCTGGCGGTCAATCGCCGCGAGAACCCAGCGGCCGATGCGCCGCACCGGCGAACCAAGGGTATGCTGCACGGGCCCCGCGACTACGACGTGCCCGTGCTCGCGGTCCGCGACGCCGAGCATCAGATCACCGCTGTGCTATTCGGTTACGCCTGTCACGCGACCACCCTGAACGGTTATCAATGGTCGGGTGACTATCCTGGATACGCTCAAATGGACTTGGAGTCCCAACACCCGGGGTGCATTGCGTTGTTCTTCGCAGGATGTGGTGCTGACCAAAATCCACTCCCCCGCGGCACTGAGGATTTGGCGGTGCACTACGGTCGTCGATTGGCAACAGCTGTGGATTCCGTGTTGTTGACCACGGAAATGCACCCTGTCGAGGGCCCGCTGCGGACGACTTTCGCGAACGTTGATTTGCCGCTGGACACATTGCCGACACGCGAAGACATCGAGTTGAACCTAACGTCAGAAAACCGATACGAGGTCGCTCGAGCGAACCTGCTCCTTGAGCGACTCGACCAGGGCGTCCCGTTGAGTCAAACATACCCCTATCCCGTGAGCGCCTGGTCCATTGGCGATGACCTTCAGTTTGTAACGCTCGGTGGTGAAGTCGTCGTTGACTACGCCCTTCGCCTCAAGAGCGAGTTGGCGGGGACGCAAACCTGGGTAGCCGGCTACGCCAACGATGTGATGGCGTACATCCCGTCCCGGCGGGTGCTCGCCGAAGGCGGCTATGAGGGTGGAGAAGCAATGGTGTACTACGGGTTGCCCACCGTGTGGTCGCCGGAAATCGAGAATGTGATTGTCAATGAAGTGCATCGGCAAGTTGAGCTTGTGTCCACATCACCTGAACCGATGATCGCTGGAGCCTCAGAGAGCACACCTTTAATCGCTTCGATTACCAAGCAAACGTTATGGCGCAACCGTGATAATGAAAACCAAACTTGGTTTCATCCCCGCGCTTGCATGATGCCCGACGAGGACGGACACCCAGTGGCGATGATGACGCTCCAGCCTATTGGAGGATCCGACTACTTTGGCCAAGTCCACTCATCGATTTCGAGAGATCTAGGCAAAACGTGGAGCGATCCAGAACCGATCGCGGCGTTCGGACGCGAACCGATCCCTGGACGGGCGGATGATCTCCGAGCGGCGGTGTGTGATGTCGTACCGCAATACGACCCCATCTCCAAATCGCTGCTCGCGATGGGGCATGTTGTGTTCTATAAGGGTGAGTATTTTGCGAGGAAGGAGCAGCTGTCACGCTACCCCATCTACGCAACCTGCGATCAAGATGGAGTTTGGTCCCCGCGTAAGATCCTCCAATGGGATGACCCCCGCACCAAAAATATCTACTCGAATGGTTGCGGCCAACGCGTCGTACTGCCCAACGGAGACATCGCGATGTCATTCACATTCGGCCCAGAGGAGGTCAACCGGATGGCGTCGGGAGTACGCGCCTCGTTCGATGGTGAATTGTTGAAAGTTGAAGAGGTGGGGCCGCCAATCCACAACGACAAGGGAAGAGGACTTCTGGAACCGAGCGTGACTCAATTCGATGGCGAATTCTGGATTACGCTGCGAGCGGAAGATAATCGCGGATATGTTAGCGTCAGCGATGATGGACTCAACTATGACGAAAAAATAGCTTGGGCATGGGACGATGGAACACCGATTGACATGTCAACGACCCAACAACACTGGTTGACGCACAGCGATGGACTATTCTTGGTCTACACACGCAAAGATGACACTAACGAAAACGTGATGCGTTGGCGTGCGCCGCTGTGGGTAGCTCAGGTAGATACCAACAAACGCTGCCTGATCAAGGCAACTGAGCAGGTCGTGCTGCCGCTCGTGGGGGATGGAGTCAGCGACCCCAATCAAGTGGCGTTGATGGGCAACTTTCATGTTACCCATGCGAGTCCCGATGAGTCGTGGGTGACCGTCGGCGAATGGATGCCGCGTGACGGCTATCGGGGCGATGTGCTGTTGGCTCGAATCCGTTGGTCCAAACCGAATCGCTTACCGCTGTGGTAGCTCCGGACGCTCGGAAAGGTACTCTTTCACCGCGGCGGCTAGGTTAGTACCGACCGCTCGGTAACCAGTTGTCGTGCTGTTCGGCGAGTTCCAAATCGTCTCGAGGCATAAACTCACGGTGTCCGGATTCCCATTCATGCAGACCCAATTGGCACTGATCTGCCGCCATAAAGGATGATAGCTCGACCCCGTCTCCTTGGGGCGGTTGCTCATCGGAATCATGGGTTTGATCTTACTAATCTTTGCATAGGCCAAGTCAATGAAGCGGTCACGCAGGCCAATCATGGGCTCCTGCAAGAGTGCTGCGGGAAGGATATAGAAGAAAGTGGGATCGCCAGGAGCCGGATTGTGTAGGTCTAGAAAGACACTCATCCGATTTTCAGCGATCATGTCGGCGACCCTCCGCTGCGCCGCCATGGTTTCATTCCAATGCGGCTTCGGTGACCAGTCGCGATTGTGGTCATGAGGGATCGCATTCTTGCCTCCATTGCCAGTCGCGACGTTGTCCACGTCCATGATTGGGACGATGAAAATCTCGGCGCGCTGGCGTAGCCATGCCGCGTTCGGATTATCGCTAACGATCCAGTCCGCGAATCCTTGTGCCACCCAACTTGAACCACTCTCCCAGGCATGCTGGCGAGCCTGAACCCAGACACCAAAGCGATCTTGCGATTCTCGGTCGCCCTCGCGCACATGGAGCATGGGTACGGCGCGGCCCGCCCGAGATCGACAAAGTTCAGTGGCAGTCGCGTAAGGTGACCGATCGGCTATCTCGTTCATGAACTTCTCTGCTGTCTGAGGCGTGTATGGCGGGCCCCAGGCTACGTAGAGAGACGAGGCATTTGGTTTGACTCGATAAACCATCCACTCGCCTTGACGTTCCCCAGGGGCTGTCGGTTGCCAAGTCTGGCCATCAATCGAATAGCTTGCGCGAGCCGGCATTGCCCACGACGCTCCCAATGGTTTCTGCTGACCGACGGTGGCGTCCGAACCGTGCAATCGCAATGTGATTTCTTCATCGGCTGTGAGCCCATCTATTCGGAAGTACCACCAGCAGGGCCATCCCCGCGTGGGATCACCTCCCGGCATGAAGCTGACCGAGCGTCGCTGCTGGTCAATCTCAACATTCTTTACCGACGCTCCTTCAAAATCGGCAGTCACCTCCCATTCCGCAGCCGATGATACCTTCATAAAGACGACTTCGTGACGAGCGCGAACGATCCCCAACAAGTTGCCCGGTTCATCACGATCCCATGCAATTCCCTGGCCAGAAATCGGTGCAGGCACAGTCGAAATGTATTTGAGTTCGCCACCGTCGCCCGGCACATCGAGAACATACAGTTCGGCATGGTCGTGTCCGGTCACAAACAGTCTTCCGTCTTTCCCAAACGCGCCACCTGAGTTGCTATTAGGCAGAAAACGCTGGACAACTGACTCGGGAAACGTCCACTCTCCCGTCGGATTCCAATCGTCATCGTAGCGAACCAGTTTGGTGCGACGAACTTCAGCGTCGCCGTAGAATGCAAACACGATCCACCACGCACCTCGATGCCGATCGATCCAATTGATAGCTCCCTGCGTTTCCGAGAACGGCTTTGATTCGAGATGCTTCAACGTCTCGGCGGAAAAAATCTCGACGGTATTCTTGAGTGGCTTAGTGGGCCAATCCGAATTCGCACAGTACAGCCGCCCATCGACCACGATGCCACTATTGAGATGCTTGATGTTGGAGTGTGCCGGTGCTTCCCAGCGAACAAGGCATTCCTCAGTTTGCTTGTCATATCGAACGACGGCCCTGTTGGAGATCGCGTAAAACGATGACTCATCCACCGCCACGGCCTGGTGCGCCTCAGCGGCCTTCACGCGTCGAAGCGGCTGAACCGAGATATCCAATGCGGCGAGGCTCGATTGGATGATGGCACCGATGATCGCAAAAACAATCGTCGTTCGGTTGTTCATCTCTCTAAACCTGAGTAATTGTAGGTGCGATTGGAAAATGAGCGGATGGCTCGTGCTTTCGGCATGATAAGAATTCAATGTTGCTACGATCCTCTATCAGATTTCCTCAAACAGAAAACCAAGCCGAGCAGGCCCAGGACCAAGCCGCATGCAGAGAGGAACATCGACGTGTCCGAGTGGTGGTGATATGCGCCCGCAATCAGCAGCGCAGTTGAACACAGAATAAGCGTTGGGCTGACAAACGGGTTCATAGTGATCTCTGTGTGGAGCGAGATTTGCTCATCGCACGGAATGCGGCACGTCGCTTGACATCAATTGGGAAACAGCGCGGCAACTTCATCGGCCGAAAGTGCCCGGTCGAAGACGGCAATCTCATCCAGACGGCCTTCCCAATTGGAGTCATTGTCGCAGCGACCACCGAAAAACAAGCGGTCGAATCCAATCGGAAACTCAGCGGGCGATTCCGTGTCAATCTCCGGCTGCGAGTTCCCGTTTAAGTAGATTCGCACTTGGTCTCGATCCCGCACGAACACCATTTGATGCCACTTCCAGCGTTGAATTTCCGTGCTGCCTGCGGCCGGGCTTGCCCCCGCAGTATCGGCACCATGCTGGAAAATGAGCCGCCCTGGTTCGTTCCCTCTTCCCCCGATGCCAACATGATCTCCAGCGGGTCCAATCCCGTTGTCATGGTCTCGCGAGAACATCCAACCGGCGACGTCGCGGCCATCGACAGGCATGCCGTTCCAAAACCATAGCGAGACCGTGTACTGATCCCCTAAATCGCTGATCCGTGCTCGCATTCGCTCACCTGCGAAATGTGTGGCGCGATTGGTCTCGCCGGCATCCCTGCAAAAAACATCCGAGCGGGCACCTTCTAGGAAATACGCGACCGCTCGTTCATAAATCGCATCTCGATTCTGACCGCTGGAGTCAACCGCCCGAGGACCAGCCATTTCGTCCATCCGCCAGTAGGCTGCCGGTCGTGCGTTCAAGATCGCTTCGCTAGCCGGTCCCTTGCTCTGTTTGAAATTGCGTCGAGGTTGGCCAGCTACCTTCTCCAGAAGCCCAAGTGCGGCGGCGGCGATTTTCGGCTCCGCCTGTACCTCCAACCCCGCGGACCGTGCCGCCCACGTGTTGTAACCACCTAGCAAGTGTTGTTCGGGAGGTGGGATGTATCCATCGCCACCATTCGCCAACTCGATCACCATGGTGTTCTTCAGAGGACTCTGCAGTTTGAGTTTGAGCCCCGTCAGTGCATAGGTCTCAGTAGGTGTGCTGGCGATTCCAATATCGTCGATCCGAAGTGCCTGAACGACAACCTCCGTAGCCTGTCGCTCATGCAGAAAGACCTGTTCCCGCGCGTAGATCTCTTGCGAGGTTTTTGGCAGCCGATCGCCCATCTCGTCAACAATCCGTTGTGCCCACTCAAGCCGCTGTTTGCTCGGGACTCGATAGTTCAGCGGAAACCTGATCTCTGCCATCGCCAACTGTTCCGGTTCGCGGTGATTGATCGAGGCATAAGTCTCCATCGCGACGTCTAACAAACCGTCGGTGTAGCTCTCGATTGTAGGCTCTTTCCTCGAGGCGGCCGGCACGGTGTAATCACGCCGCCAAATATCCCCACTGCAACCATGAGACATGATCGTGACAAACGGCGGATCGCCATCGTCCTGCGAGGGAGAAACACGTGATTGCAACCCTTCGCAAAACAGCCCGAAGTAGTCTGAGCTCAACGCTGGCGGGCCACTGAAGTAATGCATCGAGAAATTGGCCAGGACAGCGATTGGGCGTCCATTTTTGGATTGCAATGAGATCAGCGACAGGTCTGGATCCTCTGGGCCCGATTCTCCCGTCACGTCATCCCAATTGCTACCAGCATGCATACTTGCTCGTACGGTCGGGTTGCCGAACGGATCCTCGACGATGCGATCGGGGCGGCGAATCCAACGTCGCAGCGCTGTAAAGTCAGCGGCGTTTCCGACTCCCCAGCCCACTTGAGCAGGTTCGAGGTTGGTCTCTGCAGCCACCAGAGCTTCGACGATCCGCTCACGAAGTACCGGTACGTAGCTGGGGTCGGCATCGGTTCCCAAACACCCCATCGACGCCGGAGCCGTATGGGTGTGCGTTGCAGAGATCAGGATGCGGTCGGGCCGGAGCTTGGTCCGCTGCGCCGCCAGTGCTTTCGCCTCGTCCAGCAGGGGGCGTGACATCATGCAACTGTCGACGACAACGATTCCAATCCGCTCATCGCCGTCGTCGACCACGATCGCTCGCGCGGTGATGGGAGTGAACACTTTCTCAGCAGTTCGACTCGTCATGCCGCCATTGACGAGCACAGGGAACTGCGTCGGCGAAGCATCCACCACCGCCGCGCCGGCTCTGAATTCAGCCACCGCGTCAGTCGTGCATGTGAACAGCAATGCACACAAAAAGCATACACTCGATATCGATTTCATAGAAGACTCTGCAGGGAACTTGTCTGGTTATGAGTTTCAGGTTCACAGCATTGTATACTTCTTGACCCTACCCAGTGCGGCATTGATGACGACATCGGTCGCCCACTATCAACACTCAGCCGCATCGAGATGCCACCAGCCATTTTTATTGGTTCAGGCGACGTTCCGCCGGGATGAAACGGTGATGCCGCACCAAACCATCGCTGGTGTAGTCAGACAGACACGAATGCACAGCGTTCCGGTGATCTCCCTGGAACACCTATCCTGACGACATACCGCTCAACGTTGATCTTCCCTGGTTCGTCGTGTCAGTTCTCGCGATCAGTGAACACGCCCCATCGCTCGCTTAATCTCATGCCCAGTCCGTCTGGACACCCTGCTCCTGAATAAATTTCTGAAAATCGTTCAGTGCTCGCGCGTCCGCTCGCACCGTCTCAGGCGTTTGATGGTGCTTCAACGCATAGCTCACCAGACATCCGACGGCCTCGCCGATTCCCCACTCGACAGGGTGCAGTCGGTAACAGCCGCTAGTCAAATGTGTGGTCCCAATGTTCTTGCAAGCGGGAAGCAGATTCCGCATTCGAACGGGCAATAGCGATCCGAGGGGAACCTGGAAAGGAAACGTCGTAAAGTCGATGTAATTATCACCACACGAAGTCGGATGCAGGTCGATCGCATAGTTTCCCACGCCCACGGAATCCGCAAACGCTGCGGCCCGAATTTCCGAGATGGGTTTGCCCGTCACGATGCTGCGATTCTCGCGGCCGACATGTTCTTCGAGGACGGTGAATTGTGCTTGGATGCGGCGTGACTCACGGACATATGGCGCTTTGGCCAGCCCATCAGTTGTGCCCATCAGGTCAGGGCGAAGTCGCAAGCCGGGAAAGCCGGTTCCGCCGTCGGGACGAGGTGCGTCTGTCTGCAACCAATACAACAGTGAGAGGCTCAGCTGTTTCGCACTGGCGATATGACGGGACGCTTCATCCTCCGACACCCCAACCAGATTGCCGAGTAGATAATCGTTCTGTGGCCAGTTGATCAGACTGATGTCGCCTGCGAACCGGCCCGGCTCGAACTGCGATCGGTCGATAATCCGACGATACGTCCAGAGGTTCAACGCTCCGTCGACGGAGTGACCGCCAGAAGGGGCGAAGCCGAGTCGCTTGGGCGTCATTGATCTGGGATGCGTGTACGTGAAATCCATCAACGGGCCGGGCCAGGGCGGTGTGAGCTGGGGAACGAAGTCTCGCCAGAATCCATATGCCTCCGGTCGGTCGATGGTGTGATCCTCGCCGCGGAGATGATCAACAGCGAAGCACATGGTGAACGCTTGATGGTTTTCGGGATTCGCTGTCTCACCCGCGTGCAGTTCCTTGGTCACGCTGCGTGCTTCCGAACCGGTGACGTACTCGGTCTTTGTGAGTGGTAACAGGTCACCGAGTTCGGTGGCGTCGACGAAGTACTTGCCCCGCAGTACCGGCGAATCGCCAGTTTTCTTGGAGCGAACGGTGATGGCGCGAACCTGATCGCCGTCCACATCCGCCGTCGTCGCGATGTGTTCACGGAGCAGCACAAGTTGCCCGGATGCTTCGAATGACGCCAGCCATTGTTCCAGCACAGCCAACGAGACACGCGGCTGAGCACATAGCCGCGAGACACTCCCGTTGCCGGGGTTGAAGTGCGAACTCTGGCGTGCGGTGTCGGTCAGCGGAAAGTTGTCGCGATAATATCGCCGGATCCGAGATCGCAGTTCACGGTAGGACTGGTTCGCACCGCTTGTCTCAATCAGAGCGTGTTCGTCCGGCGGAACGCCTTGGCTGGTAGGTTGCCCGCCGATCCAGTCCGTCTCCTCGGTCATCACGACCTTGAGCCCGTTTCGCAGCGCAGCGATTGCCGCAGCGCAACCTCCCAAGCCACCGCCGATTATCACGACATCGGTGGAATACTCTTGGCCAACACCCGCCCAGGATGGTGAGCAGATACCCGCGATCGCACCGCCGGCAACCGCTCCGCAGAAGCGGCGTCGTGTGGAATGATGTTGACTTATGCTCAATTTATTTCACTTTCAAAATGCAGAAGACACCGTTGAAACGTGCAACGGACGAACCCTTGCGCTTCAAGTATCTGCATTCCAATCTTACGGAGGATTTTCATCGGCACGCGGACCACCGGCTAGACAGGGGCATCTCCGAGCCTGAGACCATCATAACAGACGGCGAAGTGAGTCATTCGACCATCAAATCAAGGGTCTTCATCGTGAGCATTCGTTCAAACCGGCTGAGCGGAAGCAAAATGGGGGAGCCAAGTCGGCGGTACAACTTACCTTGGCAATCTCGTGGTACCAAACCACCGCCAGATAGCTTGGCACGCAAATGTTCACTAAACTGACCAACAAAAACCTCGACTCCAAGGACCCAAATTCGAATGTGGCACTGCTTTACTAGTTGCATGGTGTTGTTGTCGCTTGCACAACTCGCCTCAGGACAAAATCCATCTGCGGCGACACCGAATGTGGATGCGTTTTACAAGTTAGGCCCCGACTCGTTGGAGCAGGAAGGCGTCCCCCAAGGTGAAATTACCGGGCCGCATGTGATCGCGTCGGAAGCCTACCCGGGGACGCAGCACACGTATTGGGTGTACGTCCCTGCCCAGTACGATCCCGATGTGGCGACCAGCCTGATGATCTTCAACGATGGTCAAGCCTTCATGCAAGCCGATGGTTCGATTCGCGCGCAACACGTCTTGGACAATCTGATATTTCGCCGGGAAATTCCCGTCATGTTGGGCGTGTTCATCAACCCCGGCCGAACCCCCGAGCAGCCCGAACCTTCGCCCAGCAATTGGGGTGACAAAGATACCAATCGGCCAACGGAGTACAATTCGCTGGATGATCGCTACGCTCAGGTGATTGTCGATGAACTCCTACCAGCTCTCGCAGCCGACTACAATATCTCCGAGGATCCCAAGCAGCGCGGGATCGGTGGAGCCAGCTCCGGCGCAATCGCAGCTTTCACGGTAGCCTGGCACCGCCCGGACCAGTTTCACAAGGTGCTGAGTCTGATTGGGAGTTTCACTAATATCCGCGGCGGACACGCCTACGCCGACATCATTCGCGAGAATGACCTAAAAGACATCCGCGTCTTCTTTCAAGATGGCCGAAACGACAACCGTGGCCAGCGGAGGGGGCAGTACGATGAGAAGTGGGACTGGTACAGACAGAACGTCCGACTGGTCGAAGCGATGACGGAGAAAGACTACGACATCAACTACACCTGGGGCATCGGCAAACACAGCCCACAACACGGCGGAGCGATCCTGCCCGACATGATGCGCTGGCTGTGGCGCGATCATGGCACCAGCACCGATCCAGACGACTCAGTCGAACGCAGTTTTCACAACGCACGACCGTAGCCACAGCTGCTGTCATCCATATTTATTTAGCCGAGTCCCGCCAGCAACCGGCAGCTGCGCTCGGACCAGTGAACATGCGCAGAAAAACCCTGACGATTGCATTAAGTCAAGTAATAGTGCAGCGCCTTTGTATAGCGAAACCTAATCTAGTCTCGTCGATGGAATACACTAGCGCCAAGTACGTCCGCTTGTAGATCTGTCTGAGGAATTCCAAGCATCGCCCAAATCGGCCCCGCCAAACGCCTATACAGAAATTCAACTTTATAATCTTTGACACCCCCTCCCGCGAAGTATAAGCTGGTGGTCCCTTGACACCCCCTGGTGGTTTTCGAGGCAGCACGAACTGTGCGCTGAGATTTAGCCGGTAAAAAGATGCGGGAGACACCATGATTGCTGAGAACAGGCATGAGCTCACCATTCTCGACGATTGCCGCAGAGCGATTGCAGACGCGGACGATCTCGATGAACTGTCCGACCTGCGAAGTCGGGCGGAAGCCATCCGGGTCTGGGCCAAGAGCGCCAACGAGAGTCTGGACGTACAAAACCGAGCAGCCGAGTTGCGTTTGCTCGCGGAACGGAAAGCCGGCAAGATGCTTTCTCAGATGGGCCTGAAGGGCGGCGACCGAAAATCAAGCGGTCACGAGGACCGTTTGAAACTCAGCGACTTGGGAATCACCCAGAACCAGTCGAAGAGATGGCAGCGAGCAGCAACCATTTCCGACCAACAATTCGCCGACTACGTCAAACGCTCCTCCACCCTAGGCGAGGAAATCACCGGCGCCGGCCTCCTCCGCCTCGCCACCCCTCGCCCCAGCAAACAATCTAACACCACGACCACCCGCCCACTCAAATACGCCGACCCAGACGTACCCCATCGGCGTTTCCAAATTCCCGAGATCAAAACCGACGCACCCAATAGCGGTGCGCTCGCAACGGAACAGCTCCAAGAAATAAGCAATCACATCAACCTGCTGCAACATGTTCTCACTCCCTACGCGAATGGGGAGGCGAACGACTTGTCGAAAGGCGAGAAGCGCGCAGTGCTTTATCTACTATCCGAGGTAAAGATGTTGCTCCAATCGCCGGCCGGAGAGGCAAACACTCACGGATAGATTCCTTGTGGTAGCACCGTCTACCCGGAGCCTTTGAAATAGGCAGAAAGACATCCAACACGCCTTTCGTCCCCGTTTTCTGCATTTCTTCCCCCGGCTGCGAGCATTCTTTGCACAATTGGGAACGGTCGAGTTCGCAGAAGTATGATCCAAAATAGATGGCATTTATGTCTCAGCGCCGTACATACTCTTTTGCCTGAATTGGTTTCCAACTAAATCGTATGAACAGTTTCAAATTCACACCAACGTGGGAGGGTCGATCATGAATGACTTAGTGCTACGGAAATTCTCGAATACCATTTTCAAAGTACTGTTCGGGAGCGCAGTGGTCATCTGGCAGCCATCGTATGCGGAAAGCCAGCAACCAAGTCCACCTGACCAGAAAGTCCGCGCCGCGAGAGCGGTTAAGACGCAGGAAATTCTTCAATCCAATCCGGCATCAACGCAGCAGAGTCAACGAGACATTGGTAGCTTTCTAAAACAACTAAACAAACCAGAGTTCGCTAGGGAAGCCCGTAGCGCAGCGGAAGCCCGCGAGATCCTTGATCAAATCCAGTATCAGCGTCCCTACTTCCATTCGGGTGAAGAGCGGCGATCCCTGCGAGGCGTCTTGAATACATCGTTGGCGATCGTGTACGACCAACGAAAAATTTGGCGTCCTGATACGGTCGAAGTCGATGAAAATGGTGAGCCGTTAATTGTCAATGATAATCCAGTCGTCCTGGCGAAAGCAGGCGTGATTGACGCCCGTTTACGTTCTTACGAAGGTCGACCAGTGGGACCGACGTTGCGCGTCAAGCCAGGGGAGATCCTGCGAGTCCGATTGAAAAACCAACTGCCCCCAGAAGATCCGTCGGAGCATCCGGACGATATAAACACGCCTCACGAATTCAACACAACAAATCTTCATACACATGGGCTGCATGTGTCGCCGGTAGGAAATGGTGACAATGTTTTACTGTCGGTCGGACCAGGCGAAGAATTTATTTACGAGATCACCGTGCCTGAGGACCATGTGGCAGGTACCTTCTGGTATCACGCGCATCGCCACGGTTCCACTGCGATCCAGGTATCTAGTGGTATGGCGGGCGCGTTAATTGTGGACTCGCCAGAAAATGATCCGGGCGCGGTTGATAACGTTCCAGGAATCAAGCAGGCTGATGAAAGAATTTGTGTCTTTCAGCAAATTTCCTATGCGCCACCGAAGTATGCGTTCACGTTGCTAGAAGCTATGGATAATCCAAGTGAAATGCCAACCGAAGGCGAGAGCCTAATTGTAGTCGGACGAACCCATGCGGGTACGCCAGAAGAAACGCTGTACTTTCGCGTTTTTGACCATGACGGTGAACTCATCAAGGAAATTACCGATTCTGAAGTGTTAGCAGAGAGGGCTGTTGAACTTCAACATCTCAAGGAAAAGATCGATCGAATCTTGTAACTGTTCACGGTTTTAAAACTGATATTCGCGGATTCGGCGATGTCGGTTAGAATTCTACGCCATGAGCACTGGGAACGGATGTCCGGAATGTGAACGCTGGGAGCAACGCTTCAATGAGTTGGA
>NZ_SJPU01000002.1:2642276-2647372 GCF_007860105.1 Allorhodopirellula heiligendammensis | reverse complement strand
GTAAACACTTGCTTGAAAACAGCTTACGGCGACTTCCAGCCATCGCCATACGCCGTCGACAACGCCGTCCTTGGGATCAATCTATCCAAGAAACCGCCATTGTTTGCAATATCGTTGGAGGAGCGATCGGACCACCTTGCATGGTTCCCTCGGCGGAGGGTTGGAGCAGACCATCGACCATCACGCCCGCACGCAGATAGCGGCCGATCAACTTGAGCAGTCTCCGGTCGTGGACCTTACGAGACACGCGCGCCATTAAGACGTCGTGCTGGACTCGGTCGAAGAATTTCGACAAATCCATGTCCACGCATCGGCGATAGCCGCTGCGAATCGTGTGCTGAATCTGCTTGATCGCTCCATGTGCAGAGCGTCGTGGTCGGAAACCGAAACTCGATTCACTGAAAGATGGATCGAAGATCGGGGTCAAGACTTGTAAGATGGCTTGTTGGATCAGACGGTCGATCACGTTGGGTATACCGAGATGCCGCTGACTGCCATCGGGTTTGGGAATCGACTTACGCCGGGCAGGCCCCGGACGATAGGTCCCTTCCAGTAGTTGCTGACGAACTTCCAGCCAATGGTGCCGGAAGGACTCGGGGAATTCGCCAAGGGTGATGCCATCAGGACCAGGGGCCCCTTTGTTGGCTTTGACGTTCTGCCAAGCACATTCCATATTGGATTCGTCGACAATCAGTTCCATCAGAGATGATGAATGCGAGTTCAAGGCTGACTTCTCCATGACCGCCGAGGCCGTCTTCTCCGACTGGAGCTCCGAAGAGCACGGGGCCTTCGCGTGTTCGACACCGTTGTGGTTGCTCGAACTGGCTTCTGTGTGTTTCGGGGCGGTCGAGGTCATGGATGGTTCGTTCCTTGTGAAGTGACGTGAGGCCCTTCCTGTTTCCGCTGGGATGCGGAGGCTCAGTACTACGGCTGATGCTGACTGCTGGGGACACGAGTCGGGTTACCCCGATCGCCCCGCCTTTCAGGCCAAGCCTTACTCACGGGTACGTCCACAGCTCTCCCCAAATAAGGGTCGTGATCTATCCCTGCCCAAGCTCCTCATCTACCTCCGCTCTTTCTTCCGGTTCGGCTTCGCGGTCAGCAGCCCGCTCGCCTGGAGTCGTCGGCCTCATATGAGGTTTCTGTTCGTAACCTGGCAGGTCTTGGCGAGAAGACGTCCAGCACGTGTTGTTCGCTGGCTTATCGATCATCTTCGCAGGCTTCCTCTCCACGGTCTGTTGCCTCGCCGCAGTTGCCCTCGCCTCGTACTGTCTTTCTGTTGGATTACATTTGGTATACTGCCTCATAGAAAGAATCCGGAACTAAGTACAGGGGACTCTCACCCCACAAGATCACGCCCATGTTGGGCGTACTGCAACGGAGTGGCGGTGTCAATTTTTTTGGTGGTGGTGAATCGTTCTCCGCCACCCGCTGATGTGTACCGTTCGTCGATGTAGAAACGTCACCGCGCGATGGTAAGCGGATTGGCGATGGAGGCCCAGCATTTTGCGACTGGATTCCAACGCGACCACGTGCCCGATCAATGCTCGTTCAACTGAGACCGAACTCTCGCTGTCATGTCGCTCGTCAGTGGTGAGCGATTCGAGTGGTGAGCGTTAACATCGGTGCGCCGACGGCAGTGCTCGTTTACTACAATGTCTGTTTACCAGAGACCGGGCTGGCGAGGAAACGGCCGCGTCGGTGGAACACGATGCGTGACCGAAACGTTACCATGTTGAGTGCCCGTGGCCTGCCGACTAACACCAACGCCCGAAAACGCGTGACGCACACTCTCGCGACCGCGGCAACGAACAATGCACGACGAACCATGGAATGCAGCGGTCGGCGTGAAACCTTGCTGGCTAGTCGAAACTCAACCGCCGCCGACCGCGGATTCCCCCCGTTCGTCGATGAAAGCTTTACGATGCGTGTAGCACTGGTCGCGACGCTGCTACTGCTCCTGTTCGTCGGTTGCAACCGACGCAGAGGATCCTCGTCTTATTCGGTCGAAGATGCGAGGTCTCGTGGGATACTCGTGACTGAATACGCCGTTGCTGACGGTGCCAAACTTGGCCACTACACACCGCTCGAAGTATGGATTGAAGACGATCGCAAGCTGGTTGTGCGTCTGAAGGGACCGCATGTTGATAGGGAACCACGCGTGAACATTCAAGGCTTGACCGATCTCGACTACAGAGCCATCTGGTCGGAACGTGACGGCCCGCCCTACGAAGTTTGGCTGGCCCCTGATCCCATACCGGATACACTGGTTTTGCAACGGGAAGAAGAATCGATCATAATCCACTCACGCAAAGAGTGACGACGAACCAAGGAATTGCACGGGAGTCGGGCGTCACGCGTTTCTGAAATGCAATCTTTTCACAGCCCGACCCCGTGAATTCCGGCGTTCGTCGACTGAGGTGTTCGTGATTTGAGAATTGCATTTTTCGCCATGGTCGTAGTGCTACCGCTGTCATTGCTGGCGGATGACCTTGCTTCACCGCGTCGCGATAACATCAAGGCAGAGGTAGGCAACCTTGTCGATCACCCTTGGGCAGGTGAGTACTCCGATTCCATGCAGGGTCTCGATATGGGGCCGTCATACGTCTGGCTGGCTCCAAAGAATGGGGCGGCATACCTATGCGAAGGTTGGATGACCGATTCGGACTACGGAACGATTTCGGTTGATGAATCAGTCATCCGCATCAAGTGGGAGAATCCCAGTCGGACAGGACGGTCTCCCACGGAGCGCGAGTTGATCCTTGTGCGATACCGCAAGTACATCTTTTTGGTTCCCAAAACGCAGATTCACGCCTTCTGTCTGGCTGTTCGAGGCGAAGGCAAGTTGCCAATGGGTCTGCTTAGACGGGTTAATCACGCTTTCGATCCGAAAGAACCTGATGCGATTCCACATGTTCCACCGCAGTTCAAGCCTTACCTTGATCTACCGCCAATCGTGACCAAAGTCACCCAGACTGATACTCAGACACGCGAGAGGATTGGCGACGATGACGAGGTCGTGCGTCAAGTTGTAACCATTGATGTCGGTGCGGAGCACCATGTTTTCCCGGGAATGCGATTTCAGCGAAAACGAGAAGACGAAGACGATGCGTTTCCAATGATCGAGGTCAAAACAGTGCGCGCTTCCGAATCTGACGCCGAACTGCGATACTACGTAGAACCGAACAACAAGATCCCACAAGTAGCGGTCGGTGAGGCCTACGTTACAACTCGATGGTAGAATAGCGACGAACCATCGGATTCAACGGAGGACCGGTGGTCAGTTTTTACAAATGGATGCTCAACTCCCGGTCCCCGCTGATCCGGGCCGTTCCCCGACTGAAATGATGATACGCAACGCCATCACGGTCTCTCGTCTTACGATCGCCACATCCATGCTTGCGATTGCATTTGCTGCTGGCTGCGACTCAAGCGGTCGATCCACAACGTCAACGTTTCGTTACACATTCACTACCGCCGCGATTGGCGAACCCAGTTCCGGCTACTTCGTCACGATGGTGCGATACGACGGCGTAACACCTTGGTTGATCGTTGCCGAACCTCTCGACCTATCGAAGTCCGGGTTCACTACAAGCTCGTCGTCAACATCCGATGCCGTGACCATCGACGGGACGGAGTATGCCCCATCCCCTGATCACACTATCATCGTGATCCAAGACGGTGAAAGGCGACAACGGGCCGAAGTTGCCACAGATGCCCACCCAACCCTACAATTGCTTCGCACTGGATTCGGCGACGTTTCGTATACCCAGATGCGATCTCTGCTCGAAACACAGGACGGCGGGGAACCATCGGTTGCAACGGAGGCCGCGAGCAACCGTGATTGAAGTGGTCAATCTTCCGCGCGGCCCGCGCTGAACCGTACCGTTACGCCAAGAATGGAAGTTGCAGAAATGTTCAAACCGAACCGATTCTCTTTGTTGTTGCTCTTGTTGCTGCCCACCTTGGCTATCGAAGCCCAAGAAACCAGGGCTGTAGAAACGGCAGAACAAGAGGTCACAATTGTTGTGGACGAGCTTGAAAATGCAATCCAGGGTAAGTCCCATCGCCCACTTGAAGAGATCGTTACCGAGGACGCAACTTTTCAAGGCATGCGTCCTCTGAGGAAAATGCTACGTGATGCCAAACCTATCAAGTTTGCTCCAGATAGCCGACGGTATTGGTTGAAACTGTCAGAGATCGAACCGAACTCGAAACTTAGCCAGTACATTCCCGAAGGGGTGGATGCAGACGAGTCCGTGCTCGTCTTCCGAAACACGGACCAGCGAGACGACCGTCGATTCCGCGTGTTTTACTGGCTCACTAAGACTGAAGGGAAATGGATGGTTGTTTACAATGCAGATGGTTGGGACTCGGCGGATCCTCTCGCCTCTGCTGCCCAGGAGTTGTCCGCCGACATGGTGAAACGAAATGGCGTAACCAAGCCATGAACCGAAGTGGCGGAATCCGTGTTTTTTGAAGTGGCAAATCGTTCGCCGCCACTCGGTTATGGCGGCCGTTATCGGACTGACTTTAACGCATGCATGAATCCATACGATCCACCCGCAACTGACACGCAAACAAGCTCGAAGCCCAAGGCTGAGGTGCCAAAAACCACACTTCGATCACTGGTTGTTCCGACATTGGTCGGTGGAACGCTCGGCTCGATTCTCTTTGCATCCGATGCCCGCAGTCCGGGTGATCCCACTGGACATGGCATCGCGTTTGGTTTCTACGGCCTGCTAACGCTATCCGTCGCTATCGTCGTCCGAGTAATTCGCCGGCATTTTCGTATCTGACGATCCATTACGGCCCATGGCATCGCCGTCCGGCATCGTCCTTTCTTCTCATGTTCCAACACTCGACCAATGCCCGCTATAATTGCCGATAACCATGCGATGGTGACGGAGCGGCGGCAGCGCGTTTCCGTCTGCTTGCAAGTGCAATCGTCGCCGCCCGCACATCGCTACCGACTATGAAGTCCAAGGTTTGACAAGTGGTGTTGGGTTGCTTTTTTGTCTTACTTCATTTTTTTTCCGCTGGTGGAGGTGAGGTGCCGTTCGCCGGAGGCTTTTTTCGGTCGCTCGCCCGTAAGT